>NZ_JBHVYL010000008.1:0-121149 GCF_042880955.1 Leifsonia sp. NPDC058292 | reverse complement strand
AGTGTGGCCGGTATGCCAGCCACACTCGACCGGAACGGCCACACTCGCCGGAGGCGGCGGCGGCGCCAGCGCAGCAGCGCGTCAGGCGCGCACGAAGGTGCTGGGGCCGAAGGAGCGGGGGGCGAGCTCGCGCTGCAGCACGAGAGTGGCGACGCCGACGGCCGCGGCATCGACGACGTGGTGGGAGAGTGCGACACGCACCGAGTGGCGGGCTCGGGCGCTGAACTCGTGCTCGAGGCGGTCCTGGATGGCCTGAAGGTAGATCGGGCCGGCGACCGCGAACGACGGACCCGCCAGTGCGATCGAGTCGAGGTCGAGGATGTCCGCGAGTGCGAGCACCGCATCCGCCAAGCATTGCGCCGAATCGCCGATCAGCTGCCGGGCGAGGGCGTCGCCGTGGGAGGCGGCGACCGCGACGGCGGAGAACACGGCGAACGGGTCGTCGGCGTCGTCGAACTCGATCGAGGATGCCCGCCCGGCGGCCAGCGCGTCACGCGCCGCCTGGGCGACGGCGCGCGGCCCGGCGACCTCTTCCACGGTGCGCGGCTCCGATCCCGGCGCCACGGAGGCGCGAAGCTGGCCGATCTCGCCGGTGTTCGAGGTCGCGCCGCGGTAGACGGAACCGCCGATCACGATTCCGGCGCCGATGCCCGCACCCATGTAGACGGTGCAGTGCGCGACCGACTCTGCGATGCCCCCGCCCCAGAACTCGCCGACGCCGGCCGATGTCGCGTCGTTGTCGAGCACCGCAGGCAGCCCCATCGCCTCCCCGACGGCGGCACGGATGGGGAACCCCAGCCACCCCGACATCGTGGGCGCGCCGACGATGCTTCCGGCGTCGAGGTCGAGCGGACCCGGCGCGGCGACCCCCACCCCGACGACGAGGCCCATGGGGATGTCCAGCGTGCCGAGCAGGCCGGTGGCGCGGGCGGCGAGCATCGGCACCACCTCGTCTGGCTCGTCGTCACGCACACCGCGGGCCCTGACCCGCCCGACCACCGCCCCACTGACGTCGATCACGACGTAGGTGGTGGAGTCGGCGCCGAGCTGGATGCCGACGGCGTAGCGTGCCCGCGGGTTGATGGTGAGCATCACCCGGGGCTTTCCGCCGGTGTATTCGCGCTCCCCCGACTCGATGACCAGGTTGTCTTCGGTCAGCTGGCGCACCACGTTGGAGATCGTCGCCTGCGTGAAACCGGTGGAGGTCGCAAGCTGAACCCGGCTGATCGGACCCCGCGAACGGATGAGGTCGAGCACCACCCCGCGGCTGGTAGCGCCGCCGAGGTCCGGCTTCGGGTTCACCACGGTGACGCTCCTTTTACTGTGACGCCACTGAATGGGCGATGGGTAATACTACAATCGTGCAGCACTCCAGCCTTCGCCCTCTCACGCTCTCGGTCGCGGTGCGTCGTCGCGCCGACCGTTTCGGCATCGATCCGTTCTACAGCGACTTCGTCGCCGGCATGGAGGACAGCCTGCGCCCCTACGAAGGGTCGGCTCTGCTGCGCACGGTCGACAGCACCGAGGAGGAGATCGAGGACTACCGCCGCTGGGCGGTCGACAAGCGCATCGACGGCGTGGTGATGGTGGACTTCGTCGAACACGACCCGCGCATCGGGGTGATCGAGGAGATCGGCCTCCCCGCCCTCCTGCTGGGTGGCGACGCCGACCTGGAGTTCCCGCGGATCGGTGTCGACAACGCGCGCGCCATGAACGACGCCATCGCGTATCTCGCGGGGCTCGGCCACCGCCGCATCGGCCGGGTCAGCGGCCCGAGCGACCTGTTGCACACGCGCACGCGCACCCGCGCTTTCGAGTCGGCTCTCGCGGCGCACGGCGCCGAGGGCCGCACCGTCGAAGGCGACTACACGGCCGGGAGCGGGGCCACAGGTACCCGCACCCTGCTCGACGCCGCGGAGCGCCCGACGGCGATCGTCTACGACAACGGGCAGTCGGCGGTCGCGGGTGTCGAGGCGGCGCGCGAGCTGGGGTTCACGATCCCGCAGGACCTCTCGTTGCTCGCTTGGGACGACTCGGCGGAGTGTCAACTGAGCGACCCGCCCCTGTCTGTGATGGACAGGGATGTGCGCTCGCTCGGCGCCGCCGCCGCATCCGCCCTGCTCGACGTGATCGAGGGCCGCACCGTTACCGTCGTACGCGCTCGCGAGGCACTGGTCGTCGAAAGAGGAACGACGGCTCCCCCGGCCGCCTGACATCGCTCATTCCCCCTCGGTCCGCAGGTGCAGCACCACGGCCTGGATCGGCCAGAACGGCGGAATCTGCAGACCCACCTCGCCAAGCGCGCTGCCGGTGAGCACAACCCCGCCTTCCGACATCCACCGCGGGGCGACGAAACCGTGGCGACTCGCGCCGATCTCGTCGCGAACACTGAGGCGGTACCGGATGCGCGGGTCGAGGCCGTCGAGCCGCACCCGCTCCGGAACCGCGTCTTCGAGGGCGGCGACGGTCGCGATGCTGTAGAGCGCCTCGCTGCGGTCGGGCAGCACGAAGCCGGTGACGCGGAGGGCCGGATCGACCACATCCGGGTGCACGACCGTTCCCCCGCTGATCACGTGACGCACGTCTTTGTACAGCTGCGCCCAGCGCGCGATGGCGGCGAGTTCGGCGTCGGTGCAGTCGAGCAGGTTCCACTCGAAACCCGCCGACCCCATGAGGCTGGTCGCCATGCGGTAGCCGAGGCTCGTGTGACGCCCCGAGCTGTGCGCGACGGTCGGGCCGACGTGGCCGCCGACCAGTTCGGGCGGGAGCAGCAGCTGGGTCCAGCGCTGGATGTCCTGCCGCTCGACCGGGTCGTTGGAGTCGCTCGCCCACACCCGGTCGGTGTGCTGCAGGATTCCGAGGTCGGTGCGCGCGCCGCCGCTGGAGCACGATTCGATCTCGAGCCCCGGATGCGCGGCCTTGAGCTCGTCGATCAGGCGGTAGGCGGCCAGTGTCTGGGCATGCACGCCCGGCCGGCCGTCGTGCACGGCGTCGACGAGGTCGCGGTTGTGGTCCCACTTGATGAAGTCGATTCCGAGTTCGCCCACGAGCGCATCGATCTGGCCGAAGACGTGCGCGTAGGCGCCGGGATTCGCCAGGTCGAGCACGAACTGGGTGCGCCACGAGAGCCCGGCCGGAGGCGTGCGCGACGCGGGAGCATGCAGCAGCCACTCCGGATGCGCGCGGGCCAGATCGGAGTCGAGACTCACCATCTCGGGCTCGAACCAGAGACCGAACTCGAGCCCCAGGCCGTGCACGTGATCGGCGAGTGGGCCAAGGCCGTCGGGCCAGACGTCGGTGTCGACCACCCAGTCGCCGAGGCCCGAGGTATCGTCGCGACGGGAGTGGAACCAGCCGTCGTCGAGCACGAAGCGTTCCACGCCGACGCGGGCGGCGACATCCGCGAGCCGGAACAGCGTGTCCCGATCGTGGTCGAAGTAGACGGCCTCCCACGTGTTCAGCACGAGCGGCCGCGGGGTCGACGGATGCTGCGGCCGCGACCGCAGGTAGGTGTGGAATCGCTCGGAGAGGCCGTCGAGACCATCGGCCGACCAGGCGAAGTAGCTCACTGGAGTCGTGTAACTCTCGCCCCGCTCGAGCCGCGCCTCGCCCCCGCGCAGCAGCTCGCCCGCGCCGATCAGGGTGACGGCATCCGGCATCCGGTCGACTCGGTAGGTGGTGTCGGCGCTCCAGCCGAGGTGCACGGCCCAGGCCCGGCCGCTGCGATTGCGCGGTCGGCCCTCGGATGCGATGAACAGGTTCGTCGCATCGTGCCCGCTGCGTCCGCGCCGGGTCTGACGAACGGTCGCGCCACGCGGCATGTCGGTGGTGTGCGGCGCCTTCTCGCGCGTCCAGCGCCCGGAGAACGAGGTGAGCCGGTCGGTCGTCTTGGGAACCGGCAGCGCCAGTTCGAGCCAATCGAGATCGACGACGCCGTCTGCGGCGTTCTCGATGGTGGCGGTCGCAGACAGCAGACCGCCCGGCTCGATCGCGAAGGCGAGCTGGAGAGCCAGTCCGCTGTTCCGGTCGGCGAGATCGAGCGTCAGCCGTCGGGGCGAGGACGGGTCGCCACCGGTCACGCCGATAGTCGTCCAATGCGGGAAGACCTGCACGCCGTCGCGCCGCGCCGACACTCCCGGCCGCCCGGCCCACCCGTGCGACTCCTGCGGCACCAGGGGCGCCTGGGGTGCCGAGTCGAGGGTCGCGGGCGGGGTGGTGCGGCTCTCGGCAGCCGACAGCGAGTCGAGCATGGCGTCGTCGAGAGGCCCGAGATCGGCCCCCCAGTGCAGCACCGCCGCAGGCGTGTCAGAACCGTGCTCGACCACGAGCATCACACCGTCGGCGCTCAGCACGCTGAACCGGCGCAGAGCGGGGCCGTTGGGAGAAGTGATCGTCATCGTGTCCTTCCGGGTCAACGGGCCACGACGAGCGGGCCGCTGGTGCTGGTTCGTGTCTCAAGCAGACTACGCAAGACGATCACCGCGCCGCCGATCGCAGCGGCGTCGGAGGTCTGGCGTGAGAGGTCGACCGTGACGGGATGCGCGGCGCGCATGAACGCCGAGCGGTCCAGGGCGGCCTGCGCCGCATCCCGGTACAGCGGCCCGGCGGTGGCGAACGCGGCGCCCGCCAGCACCACCCGCCCGAGGTCGAACAGGTTGACGAGCGTCACGGTCGCGGCCGCCAGGGCATCGGCCGAAGCCTCGATGAGCGCTCGGGCCGCCGGGTCTCCCGCCATCGCACCGCGGGCGACCCGCTCGAAGTCGGCCACCGTGTTGCCGCCGAGTCGCAGGCGAGCCGCGAGATCCGGTTCGGCGAGGGCGCGGCGCACGATCGCGGTCGGGCCTCCGATGTTCTCGACGCAACCGCGGTTGCCGCAGGAGCACCACGGCCCCTGCGCGTCGATCGAGATGTGCCCGAGCTCGACGCCGTTCGAGGTCGCCCCGCGATACGGCAGCCCGTCGAGCACGACACCGCCGCCGATCCCGCCTGCCATGTAGATCGTTCCGAAACTCGACCGCCGGCCACCGAGACCCTCCTCGCCGATCGCCGCCGCCGTCGCGTCGTTCTCGATCAGCACCGGCACACCGATGAGCTCGGCGAGCGTGTGCGCCACGGGGAAATCCAGCCACGACGCCGTCGGCTGGGCGGTGATCAGCACCCCCGCATCGCGGTCTTGCGGGCCATAGGTGGCGAGGCCGACGCCGAGCACCTTGTCGCGAGGAAGGCCGGCGGAGGCGAGCAACGCATCCACATGATCGGCGATGAAGGCCAGCACCTCGGCCGGTTCGCGAGTTCCGGCACCGGCCATGGTGGAGCGGGCGACGGTGTGTCCGGCGAGGTCGACGACGACGCCCGTGGCGGTGAACCTGTCGAGCTGGATGCCCACCGTGTAGCAGGCGGACGGCTCGAGTTCGAGCAGGCGTCTGGGCGTTCCGAGGCTCGACTGCGCCGTTCCGGTCTCGCGCACGAATCCGACGGTGATGAGCTCCCGGATGGCGTGCGTGATCGTGGCGGCGGTGAACCCCGTGGCACCCACGAGCTCGACCCTGCTCACCGTCACGCGCTCGCGGATGACGTCGAGAATCGCGGCGAGTGTCGGCACTCGTGCGCCCGGCCCCGGCTTTCGCATCCCTCTCCCCGTTCTGTCCTCTGCGCCGATGTTAGCGATGAAACGGTTCGTCCACGCAATACTTGACCTACTTTATTTATTGGCGTAAGAATTAGCGACACGGCGCTTTCGGCGTCCGAATCATGTGATGCACCGTCGCACCGTTCGTGTCCGGCGGATACGGAAAGGATCAAGGATGTTCCTCAGCACAGCACAACGGCGACGGCTCGCCCGCCGCGCGTCGGCGACCGGAGCGGCAGCTCTCGTCGCGGCTCTCGCGCTCACCGCCTGCACCGGCACGTCGGGCGGCAGCGACTCCAGCGCCTCGTCGACACTCGTCGCATACACCGGGCAGTCGGGCGACTACCAGATCAACTTCAACCCCTACTCGCCGTCGCAGATCGGCGGAATCGGAACCATCTACGAGGGTCTCTTCTTCGTCACCAACGTGAACTCGGAAGACCCGAAGCCGCTTCTCGGCACCGACTACAAGTGGAACGACGCCGGCACCGAGCTCGACGTCACGCTGCGTGACGACGCAAAGTGGTCGGACGGCGAGGCGTTCACCGCCGACGACGTCGTGTTCACCTTCGACATGCTGCTGAAGACGCCGTCGCTGAACACCGGCGGCTTCGACGGCAAGGTCGCCAAGGTCGACGACACCCACGTGAAGTTCACCTGGACCCACCCCGCGTTCACCGCCGGTCCGTTCCTGATGGCGCGCACGCCCGTCGTTCCCGAGCACATCTGGAAGGGCATCGACCCCACCACCGACGTGATGGAGAAGCCGGTCGGAACGGGCCCGTACACGCTCAGCAACTTCAAGCCGCAGGCCTTCACCCTGACCGCCAACCCGAAGTACTGGGGCGGCGAACCGGCCGTGAAGAACATCCGCTACCTCTCGCTCTCCGGCAACACCGCCGGCGCCGACGCACTGGCCGCCGGAACGATCGACTGGCAGACCGGCCCTGTGCCGAACATCGACAAGGTCGCCGAGACGTACCCCGGCTACAAGTCGATCACCGTCGCACAGAACCAGATGGCCTTCCTCACCTGCTCCAGCACGGCGCTCGGCTGCACCGGGCCGCAGACCGACCCGGCGGTGCGCCAGGCGATCTACTACGCGATCAACCGCACACAGCTGAACTCGCTGGCCTTCGAGAACACCGCAAGCGACATCTCGCCGAGCTTCGCACTGCTGGGCAGCCAGAAGAAGCTGATCTCCTCGGCCATCGAGCAGCCGATCGCGCCCGACAAGCCCGATACGGCCAAGTCGGATGAGCTGCTCCAGGCCGCAGGCTGGGCCAAGGGCCCCGACGGCATCTACGCGAAGGGCGGCGAGAAGCTCACCCTCACGGCCGAGGTCGTGACCGGCTGGACCGACTACATCACCGCCATCGACACCATGGGCCAGCAGCTCAAGAAGGCCGGCATCCAGCTGAACGCCGCGCAGTCGTCGTGGAACGAGTGGACCGACAAGAAGTCGAAAGGCAACTACGAGCTGGCGATCGACTCGCTCGGCCAGGGCCCGGCCTCCGACCCGTACTACCTCTACAACAACTACTTCACGACGAAGAACACCGCGAAGGTCGGCACAGCCGCACCCATGAACGTCGCGCGCTTCAGCGACCCCGATGTCGACAAGGCGATCGGCGCGCTCGCGACGATCAACCCGACCGACACCGCGGCCCGCCAGACGCAGTTCGACGTGATCCAGCAGAAGATCACCGCCGACATGCCGTACATCCCGATCATGACCGGTGGCACGACGAGCGAGTTCAACGCGAAGAAGTTCACCGGCTGGCCGACGACGGACGACCTGTTCGCCTTCCCGGCCGTCTGGGCATCGCCCGACAACGCCGAGATCTACAAGGCTCTCAAGCCGTCGGGCAAGTAGGGGGATCGCATGACTGAGGAGGAGTTCGACGTGACGACGGGCGGGACGCGATGAGGTACTTCGTGCGCAAGATCGGCTTCTACGCCGTGGCCCTCTGGGCAGCGCTCACCATCAACTTCCTGATTCCGCGTCTGCTTCCCGGCAACCCGGTGGACATCCTGCTCGCCAAGCTGCAACAGCGCGGCGGACAGGTGACACCGGAGACCAGGAAGGCGTACGAGCTCCTCCTCGGCGGCGACTCCAGCGACCCGCTTCCTGTGCAGTACTGGAACTATCTCGTGCACGTCGCGCACGGCGACCTCGGCGTCTCGGTGAGCTACTTTCCCGCGCCGGTCTCCGAGGTCATCGGCTCGTCGCTGCCGTGGACCATCGCCCTGGTCGGGATAGCCACCGTGATCGCGACCGTGATCGGGGTGACGCTCGGCGCCCTCGTGGGATGGAAGCCGGGAACCTGGCTCGACTCGCTGGTGCCCGCCACCACGCTGCTGGCCGCCGTGCCGTACTTCTGGCTGGCGCTCATCCTCGTCTACGTGTTCGCCACCACGCTGCACTGGTTCCCGTCGCAAGGCGGCTACGACGTCACCCTCGATCCGAGTTGGTCGCCCGAGTTCATCCAGTCGACCATCCGCTACGGGTTCCTGCCGGCGCTCACCATCGTGATCGCCTCGATCGGCGGCTGGCTGCTGGGGATGCGCAACATGATGGTCTCGACGCTGTCGGAGGACTACATCCTCACGGCCCGGGCGAAAGGCCTGACCGAGGGCCGCATCCTCCGCAATTACGCGGCCCGCAACGCGGTGCTCCCCTCCATCGCCGGCTTCGCGATCTCGCTCGGCTTCGTGGTGTCGGGGTCGATCGTGACCGAGCAGGTGTTCTCCTACCCCGGCATCGGCTCCAAGATGCTCTCGGCCGTGACCAACAACGACTACGCGCTGATGCAAGGGATCTTCCTGTTCATCACCCTGGCGGTGCTCGGCGCCAACCTCGTCGTCGACCTGCTCTACGGCATCATCGACCCGCGAACCCGGGCCCGAAGCTGAGGCACGGAAAGGATCCCTCATGACCAACGTGCAACCCAGCACCGAGCCGGCCGTCGACGACAGCACCGTCGGAATCGCCACCGCTCTCCGCGAGACCGGCAAGAAGCCCCGCTCGCCGTGGCGCATGATGCTGCCGACGATGACCCCGTGGCTCGCACTCGGGCTGTTCCTCGTGCTCGGCATCATGCTGTTCGGCGCGATCGGCCCGTACTTCACCGGCGACCCGAACGCCATCCGCGACTCCGGCCTGCAGCCGCCGTCGCCCGAGCACCTGCTCGGCACCACCCAGACGGGTCAGGATGTGCTCGCCCAGCTCGCCATCGCCACGCGCGGCTCGCTCGTCATCGGCTTTCTGGTCGGCATCCTGGCGACCATTCTCTCGGCGATCTTCGGCATCCTCGGCGCCTACCTCGGCGGGTTCGCCGACGAGGCGTTCTCGCTGTTCTCGAACGTCTTCCTGGTCATCCCCGGGCTGCCGCTCGTGATCGTCATCTCCGGATTCGTGCCCCGAGAGGCGCGCGGTCTCTGGACGATCGCCGTCGTGCTCGCGATCACCGGCTGGGCTGCGTCGGCCCGCGTTCTGCGCGCTCAGACACTCTCCCTGCGCAGCCGCGACTACGTCGCCGCCTCCCGCGTCGCCGGCGAGAGGCCGTGGCGGGTCATCGCTGTCGAGATCCTCCCGAACCTGCTCCCCGTTCTCGCCTCGCAGTTCGTGTTCGCAGTGATCGCCGCGATCCTCGGCGAGGCCGGCCTGTCGTTCCTCGGCCTCGGCGCCTCCAACTCGTCGACGCTCGGCACCATGCTCTTCTACGCGCAGAACGGATTCGCGCTGAACCTCGGCGCCTGGTGGTGGTTCGGGCCGCCCGGCCTCATCATCGCGCTGTTCGGGATGGGACTCTCCCTCATCAACTTCTCCATCGACGAGATCATCAACCCCAAGCTGAAGAACGTGCGCCTCCACCGCAAGCGCGAGCGCCACGCCCGCCGCATGGAGCGCGGGAAGGCCACCGCATGACCACCGTCGTCCCACCGCAGAGCGCCGTGCGCACACGCACCTCCGAGCGCTCGGCCGTGCTGACCGTCTCCGACCTGACGGTCGTCTACGAGGTCGAAGAGCCCGTCACCGCCGTACGCAACGCCTCCCTCACCCTGGCGCCGGGGGAGATCCTCGGCCTGGCGGGCGAGTCGGGGTGCGGCAAGACCACGCTCGCGTATGCGGTGAACCGGCTGCACAAGCCGCCGGCGCGCATAGCCTCCGGCTCGATCGTCTTCCACGACCGCGACGGCCGCGACATCGACGTGCTCGCGCTCGGTGAGGAGGAGCTTCGCAGGTTCCGCTGGGACAAGCTCTCGATGGTGTTCCAGGGCGCGATGAACGCCCTCAATCCCGTGATGACGGTCGGCGCGCAGCTCGACGACACCCTGCGCACCCATCGCCGGCACCTGTCGCGAGCCGCACGCAAGGAGAGGATCGCGGATGTGCTGAGCCGCGTCGGCGTCGACCCCGCGCGCGCTGCCTCCTACCCGCACGAGCTCTCCGGGGGCATGCGGCAGCGCGTGATGATCGCCATGGCGATGCTGCTCGAACCCCAGCTGATGATCATGGACGAGCCCACGACGGCCCTCGACGTCGTCGTGCAGCGCGACATCCTGCGCGAGATCGTGCGGCTGCGCGACGAGCTCTCGTTCGCCGTGATCTTCATCACCCATGACCTTCCGCTGCTGCTTGAGATCAGCGACCGCATCGCCGTGATGCTGCAAGGCGAGATCGTCGAGCTGGCTCCGGCGGCCGAGATCTACGCCGCACCCCGGCATCCGTACACCAAGAAGCTGCTCGGATCGTTCCCGAGCCTCAGCGGCGAGCGCGGAGCCTTCATCCGCACCGGCATCGACGCGAGCGACGACACCGACGCGAAGGAGACCGGCCGATGACCTCTGCACGCATCACCAACCTGACCAAGGACTTCTCCCTGCGCAAGGGGATGCGCCGCACCCCGTTCCGCGCGGTGGACAGGGTCAGCTTCGAGCTGCTCCCGGGCCGCACGGTCGCGCTCGTCGGAGAGTCCGGCTCCGGCAAGTCGACGATCGCCCGGATGCTCGCCAAGCTCGAGAAGCCCACGTCGGGCAGGATCGCCGTCGAGCTCGACGACCGCACGCCGGTGCAGGGCTCGGTCTACCGGCGCCACGTGCAGATGGTGTTCCAAGACCCGTTCGCCTCACTGAACCCGTTCCATTCGATCGAGCACCATGTGGCCCGGCCCCTCCTCATCCACCACCGCACGAAGGGTGCGGCGGAGACCCACGAACGCGTGCTGCAGATGCTGGAGCGGGTGAACCTCACGCCCGCCGAAACGTTCGCGGCCCGCCGCCCCCACGAGCTCTCGGGCGGCCAGCGTCAGCGTGTGGCCATCGCGCGGGCGCTCGCTCCGGGCGCCCAGGTGCTCATCGCCGACGAGCCGGTCTCGATGCTCGACGTCTCCATCCGGCTCGGCGTGCTGAACCTCATCGGCCGCCTCCAGCGCGAAGACAACCTCGCGGTGCTCTACATCACCCACGATCTGGCCACGGCCCGTCACTTCTCCGACGAGATCCTGGTGCTCTACAAGGGCCGGGTCGTCGAGCGCGGACCGGCAGACGCCGTCATCCTCGACCCCCACCACGACTACACGAAGCTGCTCGCCCTCGCGGCCCCCGACCCCGAACGCCTCGGCAAGGTCGTCTCCGACGAGGCCGCCGTCGACAGATCCCGGCTCGACAACAGCGTCTGCTACGACCACTACCGTGGCGCGTGGGTGTCGATCGACGAAGCGGAACTCGCCGGCGCGCGGTGACTGCGGGCGGGCGTTAACGCTCCCGAAACGCGGAAGCGCCAGACTTGCCGGATGACCATCGAACTGCGAAACGCGGACTTCGGGGATGAGCGCCTGCTTGCCTTCCTCGAGTCGTACCTCGACGAACTCGCCCCGACCGCCCCGATCGAGAGCCAGCACGCGCTCGACGTGAACGGGCTGCAGGAGCGACCGGGTGTGCGGCTGTTCGTCGCGTATGAGACGAGCGACGGCGCCGTCGTGGGCACCGGCGCCCTGGCCGCACTCGAACCGGGCCACGAAGAGCTGAAGAGCATGCGCACGGACCCGTCGCGGCGCGGCGCCGGTATCGGCACGGCGATCCTCACCCACCTGCTCGCAGACGCCCGCGCCCGCGACATCGAGCGGATCTCCCTCGAAACCGGCAGCATGAGCTTCTTCGACCCGGCCAGGGCCCTCTACGCCAAGGCAGGATTCGAGGCGTGCGGCCCCTACGGCGACTACATCGACGACCCGAACAGCTACTTCATGACCCGCACCCTCTGAGCGTCGCCCGCCCCCTTTCGCGCCCTCGCTCGCTCCCGCTCGCTCCCGCTCGCTTCCATCGAGGGGTCCCAACACGCCGTATGAGGGATGCACCAGACGGCGTGTCGGGACCCCTCGATCGTCCGAGACGCGGGATTCGGGGAGTGCCGGCGAGGAGGCGCGTCTGAGGCGCGGGCGAGCGTCAGCCTCGCGGCGTGAGGCGCGGGCGAGCGTCAGCCTCGCGGCGTGAGGCGCAGCACGCGCGCGGAGGCGGCCGCGGCGGCGGAGCCGGTCACGGCCACCCGAAGCACGCCGGCCGCGGCATCCCACCGGGCAGACCAGTCGCCGAGGGCGGCCGGAAAGAACGCGTCGACCGCAAGATCTCGACCCCGATAGTCCGGCAGCGGGATGTCGACCACGGCATCCGTCGCGCGGACACCCACGCCGGCACCATCGACACCCCCGCGCACCACCGCACCGGCCACGCCGTCGGCGGTGCCACGCCACCACAGGGACAGGTACATCCCTTCGTCGTCCTCCTGCCCGAGCGCTATCCAGCTCGCGTCCCATGCGGGGAGGCCGAGCGGCCAGCGCGCGTGGCTCGACGTCTCGGAGAGCAGCACCTGCCGGTGCGCGGCGATCGCTTCGGCGACGAGCGCGAGCTGCGGCCCGGACATCCGGTTGAGGTAGCCGGAGAGGTACATGCGGCCGAGAATGCCGTTCACGAGCGAGAGGGTGAACAGTTCGTCGCTCATGGCCGGGTTCGGGTACGCCCAGTGTCCCGCCTGTTCCGGCAGGATGCTCGCCGGAGCCGCTGCCGCGATCGGCGCGTAGAGCACCGGGTCCTGCTGGTCGGAGGTCGACTGCACGTGCAGTCTCGCCAGGGTGGCGTAGTCCATGCGCATCGCACCCGAAGCGCAGCTCTCGATGAGGAGGTGCGGGTGACGGCGCTGGATGTCGTCGAGCCAGTCGAGCAGCGCCCGCGCGTGACCGAGGAGACCCGCACCAGGGGCGGAGCCGTCGCTGTCGGTGCCCGGGCCGGGCATCGTGTTGTAGTCCATCTTGAAGAACCCGACACCGAAATCGTCGACGAGCCTGTCGACCACCGCGTCGACATGGGCGCGCGCCTCAGGGTTGCGCAGGTCGAGCAGATGGCGGCCGTGCTCGGCGACGCGGATTCCCTGGCGCGAGAAGAACGCATCGGCAGGAAGGGTCTCGGCCAGCGGCGAGTTCACGCCGATCACTTCCGGCTCCAGCCACAGGCCCGGCACCATCCCGCGGTCACGGATGCGGTCGGTCGCCTCGGCGAGCCCGCCCGGAAACCGCGTGGGCGACGGCTGCCACTCGCCCACCGCATCCCACCAGGCGCCTTCGGCATACCAGCCGGCGTCGATGCAGAAGTAGTCGGCGCCCGCGTCGGCCGCCGCGTCGATCAGGGGGAGCAGCTTCTCTGTGGTCGGGTCGCCCATGAGCGTGTTCATGTAGTCGTTGAAGACCACCGGAAGGGCGTCATCCGCAGCTCTGTGCAGCCTGATCGCGCGGCGCTGGTCGGTGAGGGCGGCGAGCGCGCCATCCAGCCCGCCGCCGGCCGCGCCGACGACGACGGAGGCAGGCACGGAGACGAACGCCGCTCCGCCGGGTGCGATCGGGGTCGACCACTGGTGTTCCTGGTCGGTCGGGCCGGAGAGCAGCAGGTAGGCGGCCGCCCGGGTCTCCCCCAACTCGTAGAGCCAGGGCCCGTTGTGCTCGATCTGCCACGCGACGGCGGCCGGATCGCCGCTCTCGCCGCTGCCGGCATCCGTCGCCACCAGCACGCCGGTCGGGAGCGCTTCGCCGGTCGACCACGATCCGCGGTTCGTCACGACGCACCGGCTGCGCGGCTGATGGTGCTGCAGAGATCGGTCGATGCGGGCGAGCCCGGCCTGCCGAAGCGGGCGGGTGCTCCAGCGGCTCTCGGCCACCCAGTCGCTCGCCGCCGAGACCAGCGACAGCCCGTCCACCTCCCGGCCGGTCGTCTCATAGACCGCGCCGCTGGCGAACGTGGAGACGAAGTCGAGCACGAGTACGCCGCTCGTGGCCTCCACCTCCGTCCAGGTGCGGAACCCGGCGACACCGTCGGCGACGACGAACACACTGGTTGTGCGGAGGCCCGTCTCAGCATCGGTCTGGTGGATGCGCAACGACCGCGTCCCTGAATCCGTCGTCTCGCTGACATGAGACTCGTACCGCAGGCGACGGCCGATCACCGTGTCGACGTGACGGAACCCGCCGGGAAAGCGGCCGTGACCGAACGCCGAGACCTCGACCAACGGCTGGTCGGCGTGCGGGTCGTAGCGCCGAGCGGATTCGCCGACCACCGCGCTCGCGGGCCCCGCCGACGCCACGAGTCCGGTGAGGCACACGGGAGCGTCGGCACCGATCAGAAAGGTGAGGGAGACGGCGTCGCCGCCCCAGCGAAGGTCAGACACGGAGATCTTTGCGAGCGGAGCGCACCAGCTGGTTGGCGTGACGCAGCACCAGCGGCGATAGCGCATCCGCGGCATCGATCGGCCCGTCTCCGGTCAGCCGGAACACGGCCGTCTCACCGGGCAGCAGCGTCACCAGCGAGCGATCCACCGAGGCCGAGGGATGCGCCCGATCGGCGAGCACCGTCACGTCTCGCACGTACGACCGGGCGGTGACGGTCACGATCGCGCCGTCGGCGGCCGGCTCCGCCTCGGCGGTCAGGGGGTCGCCGTCGAGGCGCTGTTCGACGACCTCGGCGTAGTTCCAGAACGCGCGTGGCATCCCGTCTGCCGGGGTCACGACGAGCACCTCCCGCGCCGGGTCGCCGCAGACGGCCACCTCAGCGGGAACGGCGATGCGGGCGACATCCCTCGCCGCCACCTCCGCGGGCAGGGTCGCCCGGGCGAGCACCTCGCCGTCGAAGGTCACCCGCTCGACGAGCACATCCCCGCCGAACGGTTCGCCCGTGTCGTTGACGAGCACGACATCGAGCGAGTCGTCTTCGCTCGCCGGCTGCACGGTCACCAGTCGCGGGCTGTACGCATCCTGCAGCGCGTACCAGAGCGGTTTGCGACGTTCGGCGAAGTCCACGGCCGCCCACGAGACCACCGGCCAGTCGTCGTTCAGCTGCCAGACGATGGAGCCCGTGTTGTACGGGGTGAGCGAACGGAAGTACTCGATCGCGAACCGGATGGCGTGAGCCTGGTTGAGCTGCGTCGTGAAGTGCCAGTCGTCGATCGTCTCGGGCGCAGGAAGATGCCCGGTGTACCCGCGCTCCAGTTTGAGGTTGCCCTCGTGCGCCTTCTGGTGAACGAGCATCTCGTGGCCGTACGGCTCCAGCGGCTCGTCGTGCACGACATCCGTGAGCGTCGTCCAGGCCGGCGGACCCTGGAAACCGAACTCGGAGACGAAGCGGGGCTTCCACTCGCGGTACGCCGTGTAGTCCTTCTGATTCCAGACGTCCCAGATGTGGACGGTGCCGTTCTTGTCGTCGTTCGGGTTCAGGTAATCGTCGAACGAGTATGGGCTGCCCGGCGTGTACGGGCGCGTGGGGTCGAGCTCGGCCACGATCGCCGGGAGCACGGTGCGATAGTAGCCGTTGCCCCACGTTCGACCGTCGAGCACGGCGCGCCAGCCCCACTCGGCGAACGCGATGATGTTCTCGTTGTTGCCGTTCCACAGGATGAGCGACGCATGGGCCGACAGGCGCGTGACCGCCTCGCGCGCCTCGGCCACGATCTCCTCCGCCAGCCACTCCTCTTCGGCGTACGCGGCGCAAGCGAGCAGGAAGTCCTGCCACACGAGCACTCCGCGCTCGTCGCAGAGCCGGTAGAACTCCTCCGACTCGTACATCCCGCCGCCCCACACACGCAGCAGGTTCATGTTGGCCTCCGTCGCGTCGTCGATGCGGCGCGAAAGGCGTTCGGTCGTGATCTCGGTGACGAACGCGTGATCGGGGATCCAGTTGGCGCCGCGCACCCAGATCGGCCGGCCGTTCACGCTGATCTCGAACCGGTTGCCGACGGCGTCGGTCGACGTGTCGAGCGCGACGGTGCGGAACCCGACCCGCCCTTGCCAGGTGTCGTCGCCGGCGGTCACCGTCACGTCGTACAAGGGCTGCTCGCCGTGACCGAGCGGCCACCACAGCTCGACGCCGGGCACGATCACGCGCAGGTCTCCGGATGCGGCGAGCACCGCATCCGCGCCGCCCACCACCGCGCCGTCGCGGCTGACGGTCACGGCCACCTCGCCCGAACGCTCACCGAGGCGCTCGAGTTGGACATGCGCCGTCAGGATGCCGGTGTCGCCGACGACGTCGACGAGCGGACGCACCGACCCGATGCGCACCCCGCTCCATCCCTCGATGCCGATCGGCTTCCAGATTCCGCTCGTGGCGACGTCGATCCCCCAGTCCCAGCCGAAGTTGGAGGCCGTCTTGCGCAGCGAGTTGTACGGGTGGTGGTTGACATGGGGCAGGGCTCCGCCGTGCTCGGCCGCCACGCGTTCGGCCGCGTCGACCGGGGCGTCGAACTCGATCGCGATCGTGTTCTCGCCGGCGGTCAGCAGGTGCCCGATCGGGAACCGGTACGACCGGTGCTGGTTGCGCGTCTGGGCCACCGTCACGCCGTTCACGACGATGGTCGCGATCGTGTCGAGCCCCTCCGCAACGAGATCGAACCGGGCTGAGCCGTCATCTTCCCACTCGAAGGTGCGCTCGTAGCGCCAGACCGTGCTGCCGATCCACTGCTGCGCCGCTTCGTTGTCACCGTCGAACGGTGCCTCGATCAGTCCGGCAGCGAGCAGGTCGGTGTGCGCGCATCCCGGAACCTGGGCGGCGATCGGGCGTCGGATGATCGACTCGGGTGCGGCTCCGCCGGTGGCTGTGAGCGTCCACTCTCCATCGAGTGACAAGTAGGGCATGCGTCCTCCCAGGACGAAACGAGTGCCTGGCTCATTCCAGGCACTCATCCATTTTCGTAAGTGTCTTAATTTATGTCAACCGGTGCGGCCCGGCGTGGCCCTTCTCGCCGAGTGTGGCCGGTGCGGTCGAACGTGGCCGGCACAGCGGGCACACTCGGCCGCACCGGCCACATTCGCGGAGAAAGGCCACGTTCGGGCAGGTGACGCGCCGGGGGCGTCAGTCGGCGCGGACCGCCTCGCGCGCCGACACGAACGCGTCGACGCAGCGCCGGATCTCGTCGTCGGTGTGCGCCGCCGACAGCTGCACGCGGATGCGCGCCCGCCCGCGGGGGACGACCGGGAAGGAGAACGCCGTCACATAGACGCCGCGCTTCTGCATCTCGTCGGCGATGCGCGCAGTGAGCGCCGCATCCCCGAACATGACGGGGACGATGGGATGCTCGCCCGGCAGCAGGTCGAACCCCGCCTCCGTCATGAGCGCGCGGAACAGCTGGGCGTTGTGCGCGAGTGTCGCGCGCAGGCCGTCCGACTGTTCGAGCAGGTCGAGGGCGGCGAGCGTTCCGGCGACGATCGACGGCGCGAGCGTGTTCGAGAAGAGGTAGGGCCGCGCGCGCTGGCGCAGCAGGTCCACGATCTCCTGCCGTGACGACACGTAGCCGCCGGATGCGCCGCCCAGCGCCTTGCCGAAGGTGCCGGTGTAGATGTCCACGCGGTCGGCGACCCCGCAGAATTCGGGCGTTCCCCGTCCGTGCTCTCCCACGAAACCGACGGCGTGCGAGTCGTCGACGAACACGAGCGCGTCGTACCGGTCGGCGAGGTCGCAGATCTCGCGCAGCGGAGCGATGTAGCCGTCCATCGAGAAGACGCCGTCGGTGACGATCACCCGGAAGCGCGCATCGGCTGCCGCCTGCAGCTGGGCTTCGAGGTCGGCCAGGTCGCGGTTCTTGTAGCGCAGCCGCCGGGCTTTCGACAGGCGGATTCCGTCGATGATCGAAGCGTGGTTGAGCTCGTCGGAGATGATCGCGTCTTCCGCCGAGAACAGCGTCTCGAAGACGCCGCCGTTCGCGTCGAAGCAGGAGGAGAAGAGGATGGTCGCCTCGGTGCCGAGAAAGTGCGACACCCGCCGCTCGAGCTCGAGGTGCTGCTCCTGAGTGCCGCAGATGAACCGCACGCTGGCCATCCCGTAGCCCCAGTCGTCGAGCGCCGTCTTGGCCGCCGCGACGAGCGCGGGATGGTCGGCGAGCCCCAGATAGTTGTTGGCGCAGAAGTTCAGCACCTGCGCCCCGTCGGCCGTGATCAGCGCCTGCTGCGGCCCCCGGATGCTGCGCTCCCGCTTGGTGAGCCCGGCCTCGTCGATCTCGGCGAGCTGGCCGGCGACGTGTTCGCGAAATGTTCCGTACATCAGAGTTCCGTCCAATCGAGGATGACCTTGCCGCCGCCGCCCGAGGCAGCAGCTGCGAATCCGTCTTTCCAGTCGCGTGCCGCGAACCGGTCGGAGACGATCGAGGCGATGGCCTGCCGCAGCGTCGCGCTGGTCTGCAGCATCGCGCCCATCGCGTTCCACGTCTCGAACATCTCGCGGCCGTAGATGCCTTTCAGCGTGAGCATGTGGGTGACCACGATCCCCCAGTCCACGGCGATCTGCGTCGACGGAAGGCCGAGCATCGCGATGCGTCCTCCGTGGTTCATGTTCTCGATCATCTGCGGGAGCGCTGTCGGAGCACCGCTCATCTCGAAGCCGACGTCGAACCCTTCGCGCATCCCGAGAGCGTCTTGGGCCGACCGGATGGGGGCCGCCGACACGTCCACGGTGAAGTCGGCGCCCATGGTCTCCGCCAGCGCGAGGCGGGAGGCGCTGATGTCGGAGCCGACGATGAAGCGCGCGCCGACGTGACGCGCGACGGCGATCGCCATGAGGCCGATGGGGCCGCATCCCGCGACCAGCACATCCTCACCCACCACAGGAAACGCGAGCGCCGTGTGCACGGCGTTGCCCAGCGGGTCGAACAGTGCGCCGACCTCGGGCTCGATCGTGCTGTGGTGCACCCAGACGTTGGTGGCGGGCAGGCTCAGATATTCGGCGAACGCTCCATCGCGCTGCACCCCGAGGCCCTGCGTGCGGATGCACATCTGGCGTCGCCCCGCGCGGCAGTTGCGGCAGGTGCCGCACACGATGTGCCCCTCGCCGGAGACCTGGTCTCCCACCGCGACGTCGTGCACCAGCGGTCCGACCTCGACGACCTCGCCGAAGAACTCGTGGCCCGGGATGAGCGGCGCCTTCACCGCGGAGGCCGCCCAGTCATCCCAGCGCTGGATGTGGAGGTCGGTGCCGCAGATCCCTGTGCGCAGCACCCGGATCTTGACGTCTTCCGGCCCGATCTCGGGTTCGGGAACGTCGATCAGCTGCAGCCCGGGGCCGGCTTCGGATTTGTAGAGGGCCTTCATCGGCACTGTCTCCGCTTCGTCGCTTCATCGTGGGAAGTGTTCTGTGCAGACGCGACCGCGCCCGCGAGGCTCTTGTGGAGCCGCAGACAGCCTACGACGCTGTCGAGCCCGGCAGCGAGCGGGTTACAACCGCGAGTGTGCGCGCAGCGGTCAGTCGCGGCCGAGCGGCCGCCAGACGACCACCTGATTGCTGCGGCGCACGCGGGTTCCCGCCCGCATCGAGATGACCTCGCCCTCCGAGCCGGCCGCGAACACGCGGCGGCCCGGGCGGTTGAGAAGTTCATCCGCGAGCGCCGACTCGAGCTCGTGCACCCTGTTCTGCAGGGCGCCCACCTGGTCTTCGAGTTCGAGGATGCGCCGGATGCCCTCCAGGCTCACCCCCTCGCCGCCCAGCCGGGCGATCTCCTGCAGCTTGATGACATCCCGCATCGAATAGCGGCGGGACTTGCCCGAAGTGCGCGTGGGGCTCACGAGACCCAGCCGGTCGTACTGCCGGAGCGTCTGCGGGTGCATCCCCGCGAGCTCGGCCGCGATCGAGATCACGAAGACCTGGCTGTTCTCGTCCATCCTCAGACGCGCGCTTTCGACAGGATGTCGTCGCGCGGGTTCTCGTCGGGGAGCTTCTCGGCGAACGCCTTCAGCGCATCCTCGGCATCGCTCGACAGGTGCGACGGCACCGCGACCTGCACGACGGCCAGAAGGTCGCCGGTGCCCTTCGCGGTCTGAACGCCGCGGCCTTTCACCCGGAGCACGCGCCCGCTCGGGGTTCCCGGAGCCACGCGCAGCTTGACCGGATCGCCGCCGAGGGTCGGAACCTCGATGGTCGCACCGAGAGCAGCCTCCGCGAACGTCACCGGCACGGTGACGCGCAGGTTGAGCCCGTCGCGCTCGAACACCGGATGCTTGCGCACGCTCACGGTCAGAACGATGTCGCCGGACTCGCCGCCATCGGGGCTCGGCTGGCCTTTACCGCGCAGCTTGATCTTCTGCCCGTCTGCGACACCGGCCGGGATCTTCACCTTGATCGGTTTGCCGTCGGCGGCCTGCAGGGTGATCGTCTCGCCCTTGGTGGCGGTCAGGAAGTCGATGGTGGTGTGCGCCGTCACGTCGCTGCCGCGCATCGGGCCGCCGTTGCCGCGGAATCCGCCGCTCGACGATCCGAAACCGCCGTTGCCGAACATCCCACCGAAGATGTCGTCGAAGTTGCCGCCCTGCTGGTAGGTGTAGCCGCGGCTGCCACCAGGGGCGCCGCCGCCGAAAATCCCGCCGAACACGTCGTCGAAGCCGCCCTGACCGGCCGAACCGGGAGCGGTGAATCGTGCGCCCGAGCCCATGGCCCGAATCTGGTCGTACTCCTTGCGCTGTTCGGGGTCACCGAGAACCGAGTGGGCCTCGCTGATCTCCTTGAACTTGGCTTCGGCGGATGCGTCGCCCGGGTTCGAATCCGGGTGGTACTTGCGGGCGAGCTTGCGGTAGACCTTCTTCAGCTCGGCCGGGGTGACGTCTTTGGAGACGCCGAGAACCTTGTAGAAGTCCTTGTCGAACCAGTCTTGGCTAGCCACGGCGTCTCCTTCCCAAATAGTGATTCATGTCATGAGGCGGAAGAGCGACGGGGTGCTCCCGCCGCTCTTCCGCATGTCCGTTCCGGATCAGGCCGGCACCGCCACGACGACCTTCGCCACCCGCACCGTCGTCGAACCGAGCTGATAGCCGGTCTCGACGACGTCGGCGACGGTGTCGACCGTCACGTCGGGGCTGGGCTGCTGGAAGATCGCCTCGTGGATCTGCGGGTCGAACGCGTCGCCCGGCTTGCCGTAAGCGGTCAGCCCGAGACGCTCGATCGTGCCTCGCAGTTTGGCCGCGATGGTCGCGAACGCGCTGCCCTCCTCGAGGTCGCCGTGCTTCTCGGCACGGTCGAGGTCGTCGAGCACCGGGATGAGACCCTTGACGGTGTCTCCGACCACGCGCTCGCGCTCCACCTCACGGTTGGCCTCTGTGCGCTTGCGGTAGTTCGCGTACTCCGCGGTCACCCGCTGGAGGTCGGCGAGCCGCTCGGCGGCCAGCTGGTCGGCGGTCGACTGACCGCTGAGCACATCCAGGTCTTCGTCGCTCAGAAGTGACTCGAACCCGCCGCTCTCAGCGGGCCCGACGTCGACGAGCTCCTCGTGGGCGAGGTCGGGGTCGGAGGTGTCGCCCTCCGACCCGCCCTCGGTGCCCGAGCCCGCATCCGCCGGCTGCCGAACCTCGCCGGTCTCGGGGTCGATCCGCCGCTTGTCGCGGATGATCGGCTCCTCGTGGTCAGGCTCGTTCGAGCCTTCGCCGTTGGGGTTCTTGTCGGACATGGTTACTTCTTCTCCTCGTCTTCGACGACCTCGGCGTCGATGACGTCCTCGTCGGAGGACTCGTCGGCCGGCTGCTCACCGGTCGGCGCCTGCTCACCCGCGGCAGCGTCGGCCTGGCTGGAGGCGTAGATGGCCTCGCCCAGCTTCGACTGGCTCGCGTTCAGCTTGTCGTACGCGGTCTTCACGACCTCGTCGTCCTCACCGGCCAGCGCGGCCTTCAGGCCGTCGACGTCGCCCTGAACCTCGTTCTTGACGTCTTCGGGGAGCTTGTCCTCGTTGTCCTTGATCAGCTTCTCGATCGAGTAGACGAGCTGCTCGGCCTGGTTGCGGGTCTCGGCGGACTCGCGGCGCTTCTTGTCCTCAGCCGCGTGCTCCTCGGCCTCGCGCACCATGCGCTCGATGTCGTCCTTCGGCAGAGACGAGCCGCCGGTGATCGTCATCGACTGCTCCTTGCCGGTGCCCTTGTCCTTGGCGGACACGTGCACGATGCCGTTGGCGTCGATGTCGAAGGTGACCTCGACCTGCGGGATGCCCCGCGGCGCCGGAGCGATGCCGGTCAGCTCGAACGTGCCGAGCGGCTTGTTGTCGCGGGTGAACTCGCGCTCGCCCTGGAAGACCTGGATCGCGACGGAGGGCTGGTTGTCGTCCGCCGTGGTGAAAGTCTCGCTGCGCTTGGTCGGGATCGCGGTGTTGCGGTCGATCAGCTTGGTCATGATGCCGCCCTTGGTCTCGATGCCGAGGCTCAGAGGGGTGACGTCGATGAGCAGAACGTCCTTGCGCTCACCCTTGAGGACACCGGCCTGAAGCGCGGCGCCCACGGCGACGACCTCATCCGGGTTCACGCCCTTATTGGGCTCCTTGCCACCGGTCTCCTGCTTCACCAGCTCGCTCACGGCGGGCATACGGGTGGAGCCACCGACGAGCACGACGTGCGCGATGTCGTCGACCTTGATGCCGGCCTCACGGATGACGTCCTGGAACGGCTTCTTGGTGCGGTCGAGGAGGTCGCTGGTCATCTGCTCGAACTGGGCGCGGGTCAGCGTCTCGTCGAGGTTGGCCGGGCCGTTCTCGGTGAGCGACAGGTAGGGCAGCTGGATGCTGGTCGACATGCTCGACGACAGCTCCTTCTTGGCCTGCTCGGCAGCCTCCTTCAGGCGCTGCTTCGCGATCTTGTCGCCGGAGACGTCGACACCGGTCGTCTCCTTGAACTTCTTGATGAGCCAGTCGACGATGCGCTGATCCCAGTCGTCTCCACCGAGGCGGTTGTCGCCGGCGGTGGAACGCACCTGGATGGTCGAGAAGTCGTCGTCTTTGCCCACCTCGAGGAGGGAGACGTCGAAGGTTCCGCCACCGAGGTCGAAGACCAGGATGAGCTCGTCTTCCTTACCCTTGTCGAGGCCGTACGCGAGAGCGGCCGCGGTCGGCTCGTTGATGATGCGGAGCACGTTGAGGCCCGCGATCTCACCGGCCTCCTTGGTGGCCTGACGCTCGGCGTCGTTGAAGTAGGCGGGAACGGTGATGACCGCATCCGTCACGGTGTCGCCCAGGTACTGCTCGGCGTCGCGCTTCAGCTTGGCCAGGATGCGCGCCGAGATCTCCTGCGGCGTGTACTTCTTGCCGTCGATCTCGGTGGTCCAGTCGGTGCCCATGTGGCGCTTGACGGATGCGATGGTGCGGTCGACGTTGGTGACGGCCTGGCGCTTCGCGGTCTCACCGACGAGCACCTCGCCGTCTTTGGTGAAGGCGACGACCGACGGGGTCGTGCGGAAGCCCTCTGCGTTCGCGATGACGGTGGGCTCGCCACCCTCGAGAACGGAGACGACCGAGTTGGTGGTTCCGAGGTCGATTCCTACTGCACGTGACATATGTGCTCTCTCTTTCTGTTGCTGGTTCTGCTCTGAAAGTCATGGGTCAAGACTTGAGTCCTGACGACTCAAGCTTCGCATCGGAGTTCACGACTGTCAAGTCGCACTCCCAAAACTTGAGCGCACTTGACTCAACTTTGCCCGCCCCCTTTTCATTCCCCCCAAAGCAATCGACTCCGGTCAGAATGCTGCTTTTCGGGGGCGAAAAGAGCGTTCTGACCGGAGTCGATTGCTTTTTAGGCGTCTTTGGCCAGCTGGATGAGCAGTTCGGGGGCGCGGGCGTCGAGGATGCGTCCACCGAGCCGCACGCCGACCACGAGCAAGACGATGCCGAGGCCGACCCCGACCGCGACGCCGATCCAGCCCCAGAGCGCCTGCCCCGTGACGAGCGACACCACGAGCAGCACGATCTCGGGCAGGCACAGCGCCGCCAGGACGCCCCACGACGCGAACGTCGTACCGACCGTCGCCATGTTCGACCCCGGCCGCGACCGGAACGGGTTGTCACCGGGCGCCGGCACGGGGAACACGAACCGCGCCGACGTCACCGAACCGATCGCCAGACCGCTGAACAGCAGCCCGAGCGCCAGGCCGAGCAGCCCGGGCAGCGCGAGCCACGCATCCTGGAACGCCGCGGTGGCGACGGTGATCACGACGATCACGGGCACGGAGAAGCTGATCACGGCGAGCGCCCGCCCCAGCCGGTCGGCACGACCGGGCACCGCCTTCGACATGTGCAGCGCGAACGCCGTGGAGTCGAACGACACGTCCGCGATCAGCGAGATGCCCATCAGGAAGCCGATGATCGGCCCGGATGCGACGAGCCACCCCGAGTCGTTGTTGATGGTCGCGTAGAACCACAGCAGTGCGGGAAGCAGCGGGATGACGATCAGCTGCCGCAGATACCGCGGGTCGCGGAACCAGTAGGTGAGAGCCCTGGCCGCGATGGCGCCCGTCTGGGTGCCCGGGAAGACGCCGAACAGTCCGAGCTTGCCCTGGGCACGCGACCGGGACGACGCGCGCACCGGCGTCACCAGCGACCGCGCGAGCCCGAACCGCCACAAGACGAGCAGGATGCCCAGGGCCGCCAACGCGATGAGCAGCCGCAGCAGCGCTCCGACCGGGTCGCCGAGCGCCACCGACGACGGCACCCCCCAGATCGCACCGAGCGGGGTCCACGACAGAGCGTCGGCCACGGCGGGCAGTCCCTCCGCCGAGCTGCGCAGCCCGCGGGTGACGCCGATGATGATCGGACCGGCGAGGATGAGCGGGATCAGCACGATCAGCCCGCTCGCCTCCCGGAATCGGCGGCCCGAGGCGACGCCGCTCGAGAGCGAGGTGACCGCGCGGGAGGCGACGACGCAGGTGACCGCGCCGATGGCTCCGGTCACGAGCGCGATCACCGCGACGCCCGGCATCCGCAGCCATGACCCGAAGGTGGCGAGCGCGGCGATCGTGGTCACCGCGCCCGGCACGCCGACGATGCCGCTCAGCAGCATTCCGAGCAGCAACTGGTTCAGCGGGATGGGGTACACCGCGAGGTGGGACGGGTCGAGGGTCTGCTCCACACCGGAAAGCAGCAGCGGGAACAGCACCCAGCCGAGGATGGCGGCCGAGCCCGCGAGCACGACCACCGTGCGCACCGCATCCACCGGCGCCAGGTTCAACAGGAACAGGGCGACGATCGCGGCGAGCAGCATCCCGACGCCGTAGATCGCGCCGATGATGACGGCGACGAGCTGGCTGGTGCTGCGTTTGAACGAGTTCTTGAGAACGAGCAGGCGGAGCCTTACGAGTGTTGCAACCATTCGGGCCCCTCCCCGACACGGCGACCGCCGACCAGTTCGACGAAACGGTCTTCCAGCGTGGATCCGCCGCGCACGTCGTCGACGGTTCCTGCCGCCACGACCCGGCCCGCTGTGATCACGGCGACGTGGTCGCACATCCGCTGCACCAGGTCCATCACGTGCGAGGAGACGATCACCGTGCCGCCGCCGCGGACGAATCCCGCGAGGATGTCCCGGATGTTCGCGGCCGACACGGGATCGACCGACTCGAACGGCTCGTCGAGCACCAGCAGCCGCGGAGCGTGCACCATCGCGCACGCCAGCGCCACCTTCTTCGTCATACCGGCCGAGTAGTCGACCACGAGCGTTCCCGCGTCTTGTTCGAGGTCGAGCAACCGGAGGAGGTCGTGGGTGCGCGAGGTCGCGGTCTCGCGATCCATGCCGCTGAGCAGCCCCGCGTATTCGACGAGCTGTTCGCCGGTGAGGCGATCGAACAGCCGAACGCCGTCGGAGAGCACGCCGACGAGCGACTTGGCCTCGATCGGGTCGCGCCACACATCGACACCGTGGATGAACACCTGGCCCTGGTCGGGCCTCAGCAGGCCGGTCGCCATGCTCAGGGTCGTCGTCTTTCCGGCGCCGTTCGGCCCGACCAGCCCGTAGAAGCTGCCGCTCGGCACATCCAGGTCGATCCCGTCGACAGCGGCTTTCGCGCCGAAGTTCTTGCGAAGCCCGCGGATGCGGACGGCTGTTCCCGCATCCTCGGGAGCGATCTCGCTCGCTGCGTTGACTTTGCTCATCCAGATTCCCGTTCGTCGTCGGTGGGCAACTCCGCCCAAGAGTACAAGTGCCCTACCGCCCGGGGAAGCGCCACGCTACGATGGACGGGTTCTGCCAGGAGACCTGCTCCCGAGGCCAGGGCGGAGAGGATGCGTGACGCTATGACTGCATTCGCTGTGACCGCATCCAGCATCCCCGTCCTCGAGGCCGCAGCACACATCTGACGCCGGTGGCCTCCTCTCCTTGGAGCTCACCTTTTGTCTTTCGACGACCTCTCTTCTTCTTTCGCGGAGCTTTCGTTCTCCGTCCCTTCTTTCTCCACCGCTGAGCCGGGGGACGGCCAGCGCTGGACGACCTGGCCCGCGACGACCCCCACCGAACGCGGCCCGCGGCCGCATCCCGACTGGCTGATCACGTCGGCCGGCGCCATCGACACCGAGCTCGGCGTCGTCAAAACCGGCAAAGAGGCCGACGTGCACCTCATCGAGCGCGCCGTTCCCGACGAACCGGCCCAGCGCGTACTGCTCGCAGCCAAGCGCTACCGCGACGCGGCCAACAGCGACTTCCACCGTTCCGCGCGCTACCAGGAGGGTCGACGGATGCGGAACACCCGCGACTCGCGCGCGGTCGCCCGCAGCACGGCGTACGGCCGGCAGGTCTCGGCCGGCCGCTGGGCCTACGCCGAGTTCGAGACGCTCAGCAGACTCTTCACGTTGGGGCTCCCCGTGCCGTACCCGGTGCAGGTGCACGGCACCGAACTGCTGATGGAGTTGATCGGCGACGGTGTCGAGGCCGCACCGCGACTGGCGCAGGCGCGGCTCACGGTCGCGGAGCTCGCATCCTGTTTCGACCAGGTCGCGGATGCGATGCGCGCACTCGCCCGCGCCGGGCTGGCCCACGGCGACCTCTCCGCCTACAACCTGCTGGTGCACCACGGCCGTGTGGTCGTGATCGATCTGCCACAGGTGGTCGAGGTGGTGAGCAATCCTGGCGGCCTGGACTTTCTGCAGCGCGACTGCACGAACGTGTGCGACTGGTTCACGCGCCGCGGACTGGAACGGGATGCGGGGGAGCTGTTCGGCGAGCTCGTCGCCGAACTGTACTGAAACGGTTCGCAGAACGACTTCACACCCGCTGCACAAGCGCCGTCGATAACGTGACGGATGTGAGTGAGGAAACGTCCCCCGTCGAGTACCGCGAGCCCATCCTCTCGGAGCAGGCACTGGCCGCTCTGCAGCAGATCGACCCGTCGACGCTCGGCGAGATGCGCGCTTTCCGCGAGAGTTTCGCGCGGTTCATCATGCCGTACAAGTTCGGCATCGACGAGATCATCACGAAGGTGTCGATTCTGCGCGAAGAGTTCGCGCTGCACGAGAACAACCCGATCGAGCACATCTCGAGCAGGCTCAAGTCGGCCGAGAGCATCGAGCAGAAGATCGTGCGCAAGGGATGCGAGCCGTCGTTCGACGCGATCCGCGAGTCGATCACCGACATCGCCGGGGTGCGCATCGTGTGCGGTTTCGTCTCCGACGTGTACCGGGTGTTCGAGATGCTCACCAGCCAGCAAGATCTGCGCGTGCTGAAGATCAAGGACTACATCAGCGACCCGAAGCCCAACGGCTACAAGAGCCTGCACGCGATCGTCGAGGTGCCGGTCTTCCTGAGCGAAGGCACGGTCGCCGTGCCGGTGGAGATCCAGGTTCGCACGGTAGCGATGGACTTCTGGGCCAGCCTCGAGCACAAGATCTACTACAAGTACGACGGCGACGTGCCCGCGAACCTGCTGCGCGACCTCAAGAACGCCGCAGACACCGCCCACGACCTCGACGTGACCATGGAGAATCTGCACCAGCAGGTGCGGGCGCAGAGCGCATCCGGTTCGACCGACAGCACGGGCGGACTCGCCATCGCAATCTGACCGGGCGGCGTCCCCAGCCGTTCACCGCTCGTCGGTACTGTGTGCACATGACCAACGACCCGCTCTTCATCGACTCGACGAGCGAGCGCAGCATCCCCCGCGGCCGTGTCGTCGCCTGGGCGCTCTGGGATTGGGGTGGGGCAGCGTTCAACGCCGTCATCACGACGTTCGTGTTCACGGTCTACCTGACCAGCAGCTACTTCGCCGATCCGTCGATGCAGCTCACGACAGACCCGACGGCCTCCTGTTCTGTCTCGGCCACCGCCGCACCGCTCTCCAGCGGACTCGGGCTCGGACTGGCCATCGCCGGGATCGTGGTCGCGCTGATCGCGCCCGTGCTCGGCCGCCGCACCGACGGCTCGGGCCGGCGCAAGTTCTGGCTGGGCGTCAACACCGGTGTCGTGGTGCTCATGACCGCCCTCATGTTCTTCGTGAAAGGCGAGCCCGGCTACTTCGTGTTCGGCGTCATCCTGGTGTCCGTCGGAACGATCTTCTATGAGATCGCCTCGGTCAACTACAACGCCATGCTCGTGCAGGTCTCGACGCCGAAGACGGTCGGCGCCGTGAGCGGGTTCGGTTGGGGCGCCGGATACCTCGGCGGCATCGTGCTGCTGCTCATCGTGTATTTCGGCCTCGTCTCGGGCGACGGCGGACTGCTGCACGTTCCGGAGGCCGAAGGGCTCAACATCCGCATCGTCGCGCTGATCGCGGCGGCGTGGACGCTGGTGTTCTCGCTCCCCATCCTGTTCAAGGTGCCCGAGATCCCGGCGGCCGACCGCCGCGTGCGGGTCGGCTTCTTCGCTTCGTACCCGGCGTTGGTGCGCGACATCGGGAAGCTGTGGAAGGAGAGCAGGAACACGGTGCTATTCCTGGTGGCGAGTGCGTTCTTCCGCGACGGACTGGTCGGGGTCTTCACCTTCGGCGGCATCCTCGCCGCGGGAACGTTCTGTTTCTCCAACGGCGAGGTCATCATCTTCGCCATCGCGGCGAACGTCGTAGCCGGGGTGAGCACGCTGATCTCCGGCCGCTTCGACGACCGGTTCGGCCCGAAGCCCGTGATCGTCACGTCGCTCATCGGGCTCATCGTCGCCGGTCTCGCCGTCTTCTTCGCGCACGATCTGGGCGCGGGCGCGTTCTGGATCGGTGGCCTCGTGCTGTGCCTCTTCGTCGGACCGGCGCAGTCGGCCAGCCGCACCTTTCTCGCGCGGATCACGCCCGCCGGTCGCGAAGGCGAAGTGTTCGGCCTCTACGCGACGACGGGTCGCGCGGTCAGCTTTCTCGCACCCCTGCTGTTCGCAACCTTCGTCGCCGTCGGCGGCGCACAGTTCTGGGGCATCCTGGGCATCGTGCTGGTGCTCGCGATCGGGCTCGCGCTGCTCATCCCGGTGCGGGCCCAAAGGCGCGTCGACGCTCGCTGACGCGGGTCCTGCGCTCGTGCCCGACTCAGTCGCGGGGCCAGGCGCGCACGAAGCGGTCGAAGAGGGTCGCGAAAGTCTGGGCCTCCTCCGGAGTGAAGCATGCGATGGCCTCCTCCACCGAGGAGCGACGGCGCTCGCGAACCTCGGTGATCAGCGTGCGCCCTGCCGTCGTCAGCTCGATGAGCGTACGGCGGGCATCCGACGGGTCCTGGATGCGCCGCACGAGCCCGCGCTCCACACCCTCCTGCACGAGACGGCTGGCCCGCGGCTGATCGACGCCGACCGCCTCGGCCAGCGCGCTGATCGAGAGGCTCGACCCGGCTTTCGCCGCCGCCTGCAATGCGTCGAGCATCCGGAAGCGCGCGGCGCGCCCGAGTGAACCGTCTGGCCGTCCGCGTCGGCCGCCGCGGGCGCCACGCACGCCGGCGCCGCCGAAACCTCCGGGGCCGTCTCCCCAGGGAGGTGCGCCGAACGGGCCGTGGTCGTGGTTGTGCTCTTGATCGTGGCCGTGGCCCGATTCGTGACCGTGGCCCGATTCGTGGCCGTGACCGAACTCGCCCTCTCCGCGCGGGTGCATTCTCCGGCGGGACTGGTCGTGCCGCATGGCGACCAACGAGCGCTCGATCATGGCGACCACGTCGGAAGGCTGGGAGTTCTCTTCACGAGCTTGACCGTTGATTTCCATGTATGTAATCATACATTTGGTTGTAATAGTACATGCAACCAGAAAGGGGTTCATCATGAACACCACCAAGAACTCTCAGAACACGCCGCCCGCGTACTGGTTCGGCGTCATCGAGCACAACCTCCGCTCCCGGATGCGCGACGAGCTCGCCGACCTCGGCCTCCGCCGCGGCAGCTGGCGCATCCTCCACACCCTCGCCGACGGTCCGGCCTCCGCCGAGGACATCCAGGCCGAGCTGCCGCCCGTCCGCAAGGGCAGGGGCGGTCACGGCACTGGCCACGGCCGCCGTGGATTCGGTCGCGGTTTCCGTCGCGGCTTCGGCCCGGGCTTCGGTCCCGGCTTCGACCGCTTCGCCACCGACGAGGAACGCGCCGCATTCGTGGAGCGGGCCCAGGCCGACGGCGAGCGCATCCACGGTGACCATCACCACGGTGAGCGCCCGCACGACGGGCGCGCTCACCGCGAGCACGACCGGGCCCACCGCATCCACGCGGTGCTCGGCGATTTCGCGGAGCGCGGTTGGGTGACCTTCGACGGCGGAGCGGCGACGCTCACCGACGAAGGGCGCAAGGCGCACGATGCGGCTTTCGAGCGCATCCGTGACCTGCGAGCCTCGGTCGCGGCCGGCATCAGCGACGCGGACTACGCGACGACGATGGCGACCCTCGAGGCCATGGCCCGCAACCTGGGCTGGCATGCCGCGGATACCCCGCGCTGACGCATACCCGCCCCCCTCTCACGAGCCCGGCCGTTCTCATTCCGCGAGCGGCCGGGCTCGTCGCGTGCAGGGTCAGCCCTCGGGCAACGCCGAAGCACGCAGTCCGAGGTGCGCCGCGATGATCGGAAACCCTTGCGAGATCACGTAACGCACCGTGAACCAGTCGTGAGTGGTGCCGGGCGAGACGAGAAGCTTCACGTGCATGCCGGAGGCCGTCGCGGCGGAAGCGAGCACCTTGGCGTACGGCGTGTACTTCGCGTCGTTCTGCCCCACCCCGAGAACGAGAACCGAATCGGCGTACGGGGCGTGCGCTCGCATGATCGTAGTGAGGCCGGCCGCGCCATACGCAGCGGCGGAGCCTCCGAAGCCCTCCTTGATCGTGGTCGCGTCGTCGCCGAGAGTGGGGGCGAGTTGGCTCGCGACCGCGAGCGCCGATCCGAACATCTCCGGATGCCCACTCGCGAACTGCACTGCGCACGTCGCACCCTGAGAGAACCCGATGATGCTCCAGGCGGCCGGATCGCTGCTCACCCGAAAATGCGACACGATCCAGGCGCGCACGTCATGCAGCAGGTAGTCCGCCGAGTTGCCCAGGGGCGAATCCACGCACATCGGATTGCGGTCGGAACGCGAGAGCTGGTCGGCCGCGATCACGATGGGCGCGATGCCACCGTTCGCAGCGGCCACGGCATCCATGGTCGCTGCGAGGTGCCCGGAGGCGAACATGTTGTTCGGTTGACCGGGCTGGCCGCCGAACGCGTACACGACCGGCAGCACGGGCGGATCATCGACCAGGGCAGCCGGCGGAAGGTAGAGCTTCGCGTCGCGCGCCGGAAAGTGCGACGACGGGGCCGCCATGTGCACGGTTCGCAGCTCTCCGGTCACCGGTACGGATGCGGGTCGGCTCCAGGTCGAGGCGTAGTCGGTTCCGATGTCGGCCACCTGGCCGCGTTCACCGCGCGGATCAGGCGGCGAGGCGGATGCGGCCGGATGGGTTGCGCCGGGCTGGGCGTCCGCCGCCACCAGTGCGGCGGCAGCGAAGGCCAGGATCGCGACGACGGCGATCGTCTTGCGGGGCCAGCGGGATCGAAACAGGTTCGCAACCGCGAGACCGACGGCTGCGCAGCCGAGCGTCGTCCAGGTTCGATCTCCCGAGTTCGGTACCGAAGCGAGGCCGGCCCAGGCCAGCGCGGGGAGTGCGACGAAACCGAGGAGTGCGCCGACCACTGCCGAGCCGACGCCCGCGGCGACTCGGAGAACGGTCGGCCTGACGAGCAGATAGACCGCGAGTGCCGCAGCGACGACGCCCAGTGCGACGAGCACGAAGGACTGGTCGACGCCCAGGGAGGCTAGCACCGCGAAGAGCTCGACGCGCAACGCAGCGTTCGAGTGCAAAGCCGTCCCCTTCCAGTGCGCGTTGGCGCGCCTTCGCCCGCTCGGGATCGATCACGGTCGCGACGACGCCCATCCTCGGCCCCGCATCCTGGGTGATCGTTGTGAAAGCGATGCCGCGGAGACGGTCACTCCTCCAGTGCTCGCGCGAGTCGTCGGAAAGTGTCGAAACCCGCGTCATGATCTGAACGCTTCGCCGTCTCTTGTTCGGTGCATGTCCCGAACCGCACCGTGTCGGCGCAACCCGAAAAGGCGCCGCCGCGCATCCAGGTGGCCCGAACACCTGGATGCGCGAATCACCCGATCCGTGAAGAAGGCATCTCCATGCTGAAGAACCTGCCCCCCGTCATCACCGGCCCGCTGCTCACCCTGCTCGCCGACCTCCGCCCCGGCCAGTGGCTCGCGCTCGCCCCCGAGGGCGCACCCATGCTGGAGCACGCCCCCTCTGTGACGGTCGATCTGCCACTCGATCTGCTGGCGGCGGCGCTGTTCGAGGTCGTTCCCGTGGCCGACACATCCGATTCGCCGCTCGCTCTCTGGGCCATCGACCGCCACGACGACAGCCTCGACGACCTGGTGTTCGCCGTGCAGGGTCTCGCGGGCGACGCGACCGGGCGCCGCGTCCGGGCGACGTCGGTGAGCGACGCGGAACTGGTGGCCGACGCCGCCGACACCGCGGCGGCGGTCATCCGGGTGCCGTTCGACGGCGCACCCTTCATCTTCTTCCTGCGCACCGGCGGCGACGACCGCGCCACCGTCGCCCGCTCCGCCACTCGTTCCGCCCACTCCTCCGCCCGCGCCGCCACCCTGGAGCCCTCCACCTGCTGACCCACCTCACGAAAGGTGCCAAAAGGTGACTTCAGGCAGCTCGAAGCCACCTTTTGGCACCTTTCGTCGCGCTGGGAGTCGGCGCGCGCGAGGTTAAGGGTGGCCGGGGAGGGCCTCGCAGGCGATCCGATCCTTGTCGCTGTCGAGTTTCGCGATGTCGCCGTAGTAGGGGAAGTACTTGTCGAACCACGCCTGAGCCTGAGCCCAGGTGGAGAAGTCGGTGCAGTTCTTCGTATCGCCCGGGTTCGTCGGTGGCCCAGGAGGAGTGACGACCGGCGGTGTCACCACCGGTGGTGGCACGCACTTCGTGTTCACTGCGGCAGCCTCACTCACTGCGCCCGTGCCACCCATCACGACATGCTTGGTGGCGCCGATCGCGTTGATGGCGTTGTACACCGATTCGGGCACGCAGGCCTGGCTGGTGATGTAGAGGGGGGCGCCGAGCCGGCCGGCCATCGCTGCGCCAGACAGCGCGTCGGGGAAGTTCAGCCCGGCGGCGAGGAATGTCGTCGTCGCGCCCTCGGAGAAGAACTCCTGGTTGATCGACGCGGACGTCGCGTAGCGGTCGGCTCCGCCGAGTCGCTTCACCGAGTAGCGCTGCGCGAGCTGGGACTGGATACCGGCAGAGACGGCGCCCGTACCGCCCACGATCGTCACGAACCCCACCCCGAGCCGGTCGAGGGTGCTCAGCACCGCCGGGGGCACGGCCGAAGCGGATCCGTTCACGAGGATGACGGGAGCCTGCACGGCGCCGGCTGCGCCGGTTGCGGAGAGCGCATCCGGGAAGGTCGCACCAGTGGCGATGATCGCCTGCGACGATGAGGTGAATGTGGCGTCGACGATGCTCAGAGCCGTGCCGTAGCGGTCGGTCGCACCCAACCGTTGCGTCGGGGCGATCTCGGCGAGCGCCGAGGCGACGGACTCGCTCACGGCGCCCGCACCGCCGACCACGTAGATCTGGTGCGGCGCCAATCGCACGATCTCGTCGTGAACCGCGGTGGGCAGGGATGCGCTCGGGGTGATGAGCAGGGGCCCGCCGACGAGCGCGGCCGCTGCGGCGGCGCTGAGCGCGTCGGGGAAGTTCATCCCCGCGGCGACGAACACGGCCGGCACGTTCGGTGCATAGCGCTGGGATGCGGCGATGGCGGTGGAGTAGCGGTCGATCCCGAAGAGCCGGGTCGTGCCGTTGCCGAACGGCGCGATAACGGTCTGCGCTGGAGGCGTGGGTGGCGTGACGCTGGAGATCAGCTGCTCCGGCAGCGTGACCTCGCGGGCCCCGCAGCCGTCGGTGAGAGTCGACTCGAGTTTCGCCAGCTCGGCGCTGTCGGTCGTGAGTGACCAGCGGTACTTCACGAGCGCCCAGTCGATCACGTAGTCGCACGAGAAGGCGGCGTTCGACGGCATCCATTGGGCGGGGTCGTCGTCGCCTTTCGACTGGTTCACGTTGTCGGTCACCGCGATCAGCGCGTTCGCGAAGCCGAGGTCGTTGGCGTAATCGCGGCGCTGACCGGCCGTCCACGCCCACGCTCCGGAGCGCCATGCGTCCGCGAGCGGGACCACGTGGTCGATGTCGACGTCCGACGGAGCCGTCCAGGTTGCGCCGTCGTAGGGCGACGCCCAGGTGCCGCCGGACAGCGAGCATCCGGCGCCCACTGTCACGGGGGTCGTTGACTCTTCGATGAGCACCTCGGAGCGGGTGTTGCATCCATTGCCGTCGGCGTCGATCCAGAGCTGGAACTGGTCTCGGCTGTAGGGATGCGTGGTGTCGTCGCTCTGCGCGGTGAGGAGCGACGGCAGCGACGATGCGGTGACGATGTCGCCGGTAGCCGCCGTGTTCACGGGAGCGGCAGACGCCGGCGCGACGGTCGTGACGGCGAGCGTCGGGGCAAGGGTGAGGACAGTCGCCAGCAGGGCGACACGCGTTCGGGTTCGCATGATAGGTGAAGCATATTCACAAACAGGTCATCCGGATACGCAGCGCGCACGTCGCGCTCGGCCCCAATTCGGGGAGAATGGACGCATGACTGCGACCCGCCCCGAAGAAGTCGTGCTGCTCGCCGATGACGGCACACCGATCGGCGTCGCGGACAAGGCGACCGTGCACACGACCGAGACGCCGCTGCATCTCGCGTTCTCGTGCCACGTGTTCGACGGCGACGGGCGCATCCTGGTGACCCGGCGGGCCCTTTCGAAACTGACCTGGCCGGGCGTGTGGACCAACTCGTTCTGCGGGCATCCGGCACCCGGCGAGTCCATGGACGACGCCGTGCTGCGGCGGGCACAGCACGAGCTGGGCGCGACGATCGAGAACCTGCAGGTCGTTCTTCCCGACTTCCGCTATCGGGCCGTGGACGCTGCCGGAATCGTCGAATACGAGATCTGCCCGGTCTACACCGCAACGGTGTCGGGCGAGCTGTCGCCGGCGGCGTCCGAAGTCGCCGAATGGGAGTGGGTGGATGCGCTCACCCTGCTCGCCGCCGTCGAGGCGACACCGTGGGCGTTCAGCCCGTGGCTCACGCTCCAGCTGCCGGCGCTGTACGCCGACCGGTCCCTCGAAGCTTCGGGTCAGCTGTGAGAAGAACTCATGATTTCCACCTGTGGAATTGATTGTGGATAACTAGGCTGACGTATGCCCGGGGCGGCATGATCGCCAGGGGTTCAGCATCCAGCGAAAGGAACCGCCGAGCGCCATGAAAGTCAGCGACACCAGCGACCTGTGGTGGAAAAGCGCCGTTCTCTACTGCGTTGATGTGGAAACGTTCATGGACTGGAACGGCGACGGGATCGGTGACCTTGCCGGTCTCGCCCAGCGACTCGACTATCTGGCGGAGCTGGGCATCACCTGCCTCTGGCTGATGCCGTTCTATCCGAGCCCCGACCGCGACGACGGCTACGACATCACCGATTTCTACGGGGTCGACAACCGCCTCGGCCACTTCGGTGACTTCGTCGAAGTCGTGCGCATCGCTCGCGACAGGGGCATCCGCATCATCGTCGATCTGGTGGTCAACCACACTTCCGACCAGCATCCGTGGTTCAAGGCCGCCCGCTCCTCCCCCGACTCGCCGTTTCGCGACTATTACGTGTGGCGCGACGAACCGCCGAAGAAGCAGGCGGCGCCGGTGTTCCCCGACAAGGAGACCAGCGAATGGCAGTGGGATGAGAAGGCCGGCCAGTACTACCAGCACGTCTTCTACAAACAGCAGCCCGACCTGAACATCACCGACGACGCCGTGCGCGACGAGATCGGGAAAGTGATCGGCTTCTGGCTCGAGCTCGGCGTCTCGGGGTTCCGCGTGGATGCGGTTCCTTTCTTGCTGCAGGCGGATGGGGTGATCGACGGCGCGCGTCGCCTTCCGAACCCGCACGACTATCTGCGGGCGCTGCGGTCGTTCGTCGGCCGCCGGAGCGGCGAGGGCATCCTGCTGGGCGAGGTCAACCTGCCGCGCGACGAGCAGGCGCAGTTCTTCGGCGGCGACGACGGCGACGAGCTCAACATGCAGTTCGATTTCATCGCCATGCAGAACCTCTACCTTTCTCTGGCGAGAAGGGATGCGCGGCCGCTCATCGACGCCCTGATGTCTCGCCCCGCGGGCTCGCCCGACATCCAGTGGGCGAACTTCGTGCGCAACCACGATGAGTTGACGCTCGACAAGCTCACCGCGGAGGAGCGCGACGAGGTGTTCCAGGCGTTCGGCCCGGAGGAGCGCATGCAGGTCTACGGCCGGGGTCTTGTGCGACGCCTCCCACCGATGCTCGACGGCGACCCGCGACGCATCCGCATGGTCTACAGCCTGCTGTTCTCCCTCCCCGGAACGCCCGTGCTGTTCTACGGCGAAGAGATCGGGATGGGCGAGAACCTCGATCTCGAGGGGCGCATGGCCGTTCGCACCCCCATGCAGTGGAACTCCGGGCGTAACGGCGGGTTCTCCACAGCGCGACCATCGCGCTTGCGCAGCGCGCCGCCCCAGGGCGGTTTCGGCCCGGAGCACGTGAACGTCGCCGACCAGCGGCGCGACGCCGACTCCCTCTGGTCGTTCATGCAGACGCTCATCCGCCACTACCGCAACGCCCGCGAGCTGGGCTGGGGTGCGTTCGAGGTCGTCGAGCAGGCTGACCCTGCGGTTCTCGCGCACCGCCTGACCTGGGACGACCGTTCGGTCGTGCTGCTCCACAATTTCGCATCCGACGCGGCCGAAGTGGCGATCACCGTGCGCGGCGTCGACCGGGATGCGCACCTCGGCGATCTGTTCACCGGCGAACGACTGCCCCTGTCACCGACGGGGAAGGCGACTGTTCCGCTCGAGGGTTACGGCTACCGCTGGCTGCGCGTGCACGCGGCGGACGAGTCGACAGAGTACTGAGTGCTGGGCGCTGGGTCGGTAGTTCGGCTCAGCCGGCCGGGTGACCCGCGTCGGTCGTGGTGACGTCGGTGCGGTGGAAGTTCAGGTACGACCGCGACGCCGTCGGGCCGCGCTGACCCTGGTAGCGCGAGCTGTAGTCGCTCGACCCGTAAGGCTTCTCGGCGGCGGACGACAGCCGGAAGAAGCACATCTGCCCGATCTTCATGCCCGGCCACAGCTTGATCGGCAGCGTCGCGACATTGCTGAGTTCAAGAGTGACGTGCCCCGAGAACCCGGGATCGATGAAACCGGCGGTCGAGTGCGTGAGCAGGCCGAGACGCCCGAGCGAGCTCTTGCCTTCGAGCCGCGCCGCCACGTCGTCGGGCAGGGTGACGAGTTCGAAGGTCGACCCCAGCACGAACTCCCCCGGGTGCAGGATGAACGGCTGGTCGGGCTCGACCTCGACCAGATGGGTCAGCTCGGGCTGATCTTCGGCCGGGTCGATGAACGGGTACTTGTGGTTGTCGAACAACCGGAAGTAGCGGTCGAGCCGCACGTCGATGCTCGACGGCTGGATCATCCCCGCCTCGAAAGGCTCGAGACCGATGCGTCCCGCGCCGAGCTCGGACTTGATATCGCGATCAGAGAGAAGCACGCGCTCAGCCTACCGGGGCGGCGACGGATGCGGTTCTGGCAATCACCGCGCCATTCGCTAGGATGGTCGGAGCCTCCTGAGGCCAACGCGAGTGTAGTTCAATGGTAGAACTTCAGCTTCCCAAGCTGATAGCGCGGGTTCGATTCCCGTCACTCGCTCCAGCAACCACCCGTCGGGCGCTGTGAATTTGTCGAAACAAGCCCGAGTTGGCGAATTAGAACCGGACGTGGCGAAGGAAAGCCGTTTTGGCGAATTTTCGGTCGACCGCCTAGCCACCAGGGTCCCGATCCCGGCACGATCACTTTCGGACAATCTTCAGCTCCCGACGTGAACGCTCTTTACCCGCTAACGGCGTCCGGGCGCTGGAACGACGAGTCAAGGCGCGGAAGGCACGGAACGCAACCCGAACATCCATTCGGAGTTCATGAAGTGGAAAACCCTGTTCATCGAGCGCCGCCTGCGAAAGGTCCGTAGAAGGGTGTGTCATTCGAAGGTGGCTCGCTTGCGCGGTTCCGTCTGTCTGTGGGACATGCCAGAGTTGGAAACGCTGAGGGCCTCCCGGCGCGCATCCCCACTCGTAGGAGCACCACACCAATGACTTTGGTTTCGTCAGAGCCGACTCACATCACGCAAGGGCAGCTGGAGGGCGCCCTATGGGACGCTGCCAACGCGCTGCGCGGCCCCGTCGACCCAGCCGACTTCAAGAGCTACGTGTTTCCCGTGCTTTTTTTCAAGTGGATCTCCGATACCTGGGACTTCAACCACGCCCGCGCTTTGGCCGACTTCGGGGATGACCTCGACGACGACGTTGAAGCGGATTATCACGTCTTCGACATTCCCTCCGGGTGCCACTGGAAAGACGTCTACAACACCGTTGAGAATATCGGCGACAAGCTGGCGTCGACCCTTCTGAGTATCCAAGAAGCCAACCCCGGCGACCTTGACGGCGTGTTTGGTGACGTCAACTGGGCCAACACCGAGCGTCTCCCCGAGACCGCTCTCGTTGCGCTGCTCCGCGCCTTCGACAAGCTGCGGCTCGATGAAGAATCTGTCAGCGGAGACATGCTCGGAAGCGCGTACGAGTACCTGCTCCGGGAGTTCGCCGAAGCGAGCGGCAAGAAGGCAGGCGAGTTCTTCACACCGCGGCACGTCGTGCACCTCATCGTCAAGCTGCTCGCCCCGAAGCCGGGAGAGTCCGTCGCAGACCCCGCGTGCGGATCAGGCGGGATGCTCGTGGAGACGGTTGCAGCGGTTGACGCTGCAGGAGGGGACTCGCGCACCCTGCGCCTCTACGGCCAGGAGATTAACCTCACGACCAGCGCGATAGCGAAGATGAACCTCTATTTGCACGGTGTCGAAGACTTCACGATCGTTCGTGGCGACACCTTCCGTGAACCCAAGCTCCTGGACGGTGACTCATTGCGGCTGTTTGACATGGTCATCGCGAACCCGCCCTTCTCGCTGAAGAATTGGGGAGCGGAATCCTGGGCGGGTGACCGTTACGGGCGGGCAATCGGCGAGGTGCCCCCTGGTACCAACGCCGATTTCGCGTGGATCCAACACATGGTGGCCTCGATGAAACCCGACACCGGCCGGGTCGGCGTCGTGATGCCGCACGGCGTACTCTTCCGCGGTGGCAAGGAAGCACGTATTCGTGAAGAGTTGGTGCGCGAAGACCTTCTCGAAGCGGTCATCGGCCTGCCGAACAATCTGTTCTACTCGACGACGATTCCAGTAAGTGTCCTCATCTTCAGACGCCGGAAGCCTGTCGACCGAGTACGGCGAGTGCTTTTCGTTGATGCTTCGGCCCGCTACACGTCCGGCAAGAACCAGAACCAGATGTCGGAAGCCGATATCGATGCGATCTCCGCTGCGTACAAAGCGGGCGCGGACCTCGACGGCGCCGGAGGGCTGCACCTCAGACTCGTCGACCACGACGAAATCGAGGCTAACCATTTCGACCTCAACATCGGCCGCTTTATCAAGACTGAAACACTAACTGACGCAAACGTAGAGGAAGCGATCATTCTGATGCGCGAGGCTCAGCAGCGGTTAGCGGACGCGCAGTCTGCTCTGGACGAGCGCCTTCGCGAGGCGGGGTTCGATGCGTGACGAGTGGGGGCGTACGACCCTAGGGGAACTCGTCACACTCCAGAATGGTTTCCCGTTCAAGCCAGGTCAGCTGGGACAGGAGGGGCTACCCGTCGTTCGGATCAAGCAGCTGTTGGACGCCCGAGCTCCGATGGATCGCTCTACGGCGACTGTTCCGGCATCCATGCGCATTTCGGATGGAGACGTGATCTTCTCTTGGTCGGCAACGCTCTCTGCGCAGGCGTGGTCCCGTGGACCCGCCCTGTTGAATCAGCACCTCTTCTCCGTCTCCCCGAGGACCCCAGAAGTCGACAAACGATTTCTTGTACCCCTGCTGCAATACATGATTCCGTCACTGCCGATGCACGGAACGACGATGAAGCACGTTACAAAACGAGACCTGAACTCTCAGGTCGTGGCGCTTCCATCGCTGGCTGAGCAGCGACGAATCGTGGACCTGATTGGTTCGGTCGATGGTGCGTTGGAGGAGGCGGTATCCCTTCAACACTCGGCGCGCAAAACTCTTACCGAACTCGGCGCAGAAGCAGTAGCACGGTCGCGTCGAGGCGCATGGCCTTCCGTCACTCTGGCGGAAGCGGTTGGAGCTGACGGGCTCATCCAGACCGGCCCATTCGGAAGCCAGCTGCACAAAGCCGATTACGTGACCGCCGGAACTGCGGTTGTGATGCCCACGAACATGTCAGACGGGCGCATCGTGTCAGAAGGGATAGCGCGAATCGACGAGGCGAGGGCCGCGCGCTTGAGCCGGCATCGTCTTCAGCCTGGTGACATTGTCTGGTCTCGTCGTGGTGACGTCACTCGATTCGCCACCGTATCCGACGACGACGATGGGATGCTATGTGGCACCGGTTGCCTCCTAGTACGTCCCGGCGATCCGTCAATCACTTCCTGGTTGGAAGTGTGGCTCTCGACTCCCGTCGTTTCAGCATGGCTGACTGACCACGCGGTAGGGGCCACTATGGCAAATCTGAACACCCGAATCCTCGGTGGAGTTCCGGTCGTGCTACCCCCTGATGAGGACAGACCCGAGTTCGTCGGAATGCTGAGCGCGCTTAGGGAGCAGTTTGAGGCCGCCAAGAACTTTGCAAATGCTCTTCAAGCGCTGAGGGCACGGATGCTGACCGTTCTTATCTCAGGCGCTCACGAGATCCCCAGTTCGTACGACCGATTTCTCGGGAGCAACGGACGATGAGCGGATTCAGTGAGGCGTCCGTTGTCCAGCAGCCAATTGTCGACCTACTTGTCGGCAATGGGTGGAGGCACGTCGGTGCCGCTGATCTCGACAGGCCGCATTCTTCGGTCATCATCGAATCGGCCACACGGTCCGCCGTCGAGCGGTTGAACCCCCCGCTGGCAGGCAAACCCGACCGGGTTGACGAGGTACTACGACAGCTCCGCATGACGGTGATCGACGGAGGCGACCTCGGCTTGGTCCGAGCAAATCAGGCGTTTCTCGCTTGGCTCCGGGGACGTCGAACAGTGCAGCTAGCGGATCCGGTCCGCGATGTCCCTGTCATGCTCATCGACTTCGCCAACCCGGAGAACAACGAGTTCGTCGTGTCAGACGAAGTCACATACGGCTCGCCCGGCAACAGTGCCCGGTTCGACGTCGTGTTGTGGGTTAACGGGATACCTCTTGCTGTCGGTGAGACCAAGACGTCCGTTGACGGCAAGAAGACGTGGGTGCTTGCCGCTCAGGACATCCACGATCACTACGAAGTGGAGCGAGCGCCGTTCTTTGTGCCGAATCTGCTGTCGTTCGCAACAGAGGGTAAAGAGTTCCGGTACGGTGCGGTTCGTGCTCCCCTGAATCGGTGGGAGCGTTGGGGGTCTACCGACACCCCTGCAACACTCGACGGCTGGCCACGAGTGAAATTGAGCGTCGAGCAGTTGCTCGCGCCAGCCACGGTGCTGAACCTGATTCGGGACTTCGTGCTTTACGAAACGCTGATCCTGAACGGCGCGCCCCGGCTCGTGAAGATCCTTCCCCGGTATTTCCAGTACGAAGCTGTGGAGGCAATCGCCGGACGTGCCAACGAGCCGGGCGCACGGCGCGGGCTGATCTATCAGACTCAAGGATCCGGCAAGACGCTGGCGATGAGTTACGCTGCGGCGAAGCTCATCCGTGACGCGCGGCTGAAGAACCCGACCATCATCGCAATCGCGGACCGTGTCCAGCTCGTCCGGCAGACCTTCGACCAGTTCCATGCAGCCGGGATGCCGCGCCTCACCGAGGCCACAAGCGCCGCTCACCTTCGGGAACTCTTGCGTAGTGACGAACGCGGCATCATTTTCACGACAGTCCACAAGTTCGCCGGCGCGAGCCATCTGAACGACCGCGAGAACATCATTGTCCTCGTCGACGAAGCGCACCGCACCCAAGAGGGAACCCTGGGGCACCAGATGCGGGCCTCGCTACCCAACGCCTCGTTCTTCGCCTTTACGGGCACACCCATCGCCGACCTGACTCACAACACCTTTGACCTATTCGGAGATGATCGGGACCCAGGTAAGGCGCTGAACACATACGACTCGGACCGCTCGATTGCTGATGGCACCACCGTCCCGATGCGAGTGTCGTCGCGGTTGGTGCGGTTCAGGATCGATCAAGAACGGCTTGAAGAAGCCTTCGAAGAGCTTGCCGAATCTGAGGTGCTCGACGACGCCGAGAAGGAGTTCGTCGCGAGCAAGCTCTCCAAGGTTTCGACACTCATCGCGAACCCGGAACGAATCCGCGCGGTGTGCGAAGACATCATCGATCACTTCTACGCCAAGGTGGATCCGCTCGGCATGAAGGCGCAGATCGTCGTGTACAACCGGGCGATGTGCGCGGCTTATCACGAAGTTCTTGCCAATCTGCTGGCCGAACGCGGCACAGACCAGGCCGCGGTTGTGATGAGCGTCGCGGCGAAAGATGAGCCAGCGTTCGCGTCGCACGAACTCAACGATGCGGAAGAAGAAGCGCTCCTCAACCGGTTCCGGAACATTGACGACCCGCTCAAGTTCCTGATTGTCACCTCGAAACTAGGTACCGGCTTCAACGCGCCAATCGAAGGTGTCCTCTACCTGGACAAGCCCCTCAAGCTGCACACCCTGTTCCAAACGATCACCCGTACCAACCGGCCGTGGTCCCACCCAGTAACCGGCCAACCCAAGGACTACGGACTGATCGTGGATTACATCGGCCTCGGTGACGGGTTCGCTCGCGCCATGAAACCGGCGGACCCCGATGCCGCTCGCAGAGAGATCGACGACGACGCACTGCTTGACGAGTTCGAGGCGGCACTCGATTCGATCCTCGACCGGTTCATTGGTGTCGACCGAAAAGCAGGCGACTTCGCGTCACTCGAAGCCGCGATCGAGCGAGTCCCACCCGGGCCGCCACGCGACCGCTTCGCCGACGAGTTCCAGTACGTCGAAGGCATCTGGGAGACCCTCGCCCCGGACTCGCGCCTGGAACCTCGCAAGCCTGACTACAGGTGGGTCGCGAAGGTGTACGGGGCGATCACTCCCAGCGACGGCGACAGTGCCTTGCTGTGGGCCCGGCTCGGAACAAAAACGCTGGCCCTCGTGCACGAACACATCTCCGACGTACAAGTACGCAACCCGCTCTTCGACGTGATCATCGCTGATGAACTCACCGTCAAACGTCTCATCGATGAAGGCCTTCTCCAGCCTACGGACGCACCGCAGGTCACTTCGAAGAGCGCTGATGAGATCCTCGACTCGATCGCGGGCCGCATCGCCCGACGCCGCGATTGCCACGACCACCCGGTCTACAGGGCTCTCGCCGAACGCTTGGAGCAACTTCGCCAAACACAACTGGCTAAGGCGGAAGGCTCGATCGACTTCCTTCGCGAGATTTTCACCGTCGCCCGCGACCTCACCGTCGCTGAGAAGGCCGACGATGCTGGCGAACTCGCTCTGCTGCCAGACCCTCGGGTCGGTGCGCTTACGCAGATCTTCGAGGAGTTCAAACCCGCCGGGGTGTCCGTCATCATCGCCGACGTAGTGCGCTCCGTCGACCGCATCGTCACCGAGGTCGGCTTCGACGGGTGGGTGAACACGGAGACCGAGAAGGATGTCCGCTTGGCTCTGCGCAAGGTGTTGAAGCAGTACAACCTGCCGTTCAAAGGTGAGTTGTTCGACCGCGCCTATGAGTACATCGCTGAGAACTACTAGCCGCGCAACCCGGCTCTTCTAGAAAGCGTAAAGGGTACGAGAGGTAACCAATCCGCCGACACTGAGCCCTGCCCAGGCGCAAGCGGGTACGTCTATCGATCGAACCACACCCCGGATCAAACGGCTCAGCCTGGTGATTTGGAGGTCCGCTGCGACGCCGAGCTGATTTCGATCGTTTCGTTGCACCAACCCGACGCACGCACGGTGGACTAAGGCTGATTTGAGAAGACTGCCGTCCTGCGGGGCAGCCAGGTCGCGAGGTACTTTTGCTCGACATGAGACATCGGACAGTGGCGTGGAGCAATGTCGAGCCCACGGAGGCGGTAGTCACCGTGGAGGAAGTCCAGGTCATTGGTGACCAAATCCGGATCAGTGGCACAACTGATCCTGCGTGGGTGGGTCCAGCGGAGGAGGCCGGGGTATCCATAGGCAACCGAGACCGAGTCGTGCAAGCAGTCGAGTACGGCGTAGAGGGATACTTTGCTCTCGAACTGAATGCAGAGGTAAGCCACGCCGTCACCATGCGCGTGAGTCTCGGCGAGGCCTGGGTGGTCATCGAAGTTCTCAACGAGTGAGACGCCGAGGCGGCCGATGCGCCTCGGGGGCAACCGCCCCCGCTCCCTCGCCGCGCCCAGGGTGCCAGCGACCCCGGACATTTCGTCGGCACCGCCGCGGCTCGTGCGGCCGGTCGTGCAGAACTGATCGCATCTGCGGCACTAGAAGTGTGCGCGTTCCTTTGCCAGAGCACGCTGATTCCGTTCAACGGGAGCCGCGGGTGCCGCCGTGGCCGGTCACATGTCAGCCATAAAACGGATCTTGGCTCACTACCGGGCAGCGATCGCCTTCCAATCTGCTCGGTTGAACCAATCCACCATGGCGGAGGCGTCCAACGGTTTTGCCGAGGCAAGTCTCCGAAGGAATTCCGACGGGTTGCGACTCATCGCTCGCCCAGCGTTGGTCGGCACGACTGACGCGTTACTGACCATCACTCCGTGGCGAGCACGCGAAAGCATGACGGAAAGAATTCGCGCCTCTTCGGTCAGACCATCAGCGTTTGTGGCCCGAAAGTCTGGCAGGACTCCCTCCTCGAGACCGATGACTATTACCCAATCGAATTGCTGCCCTTTGCCGACATGACCCGTGAGTAGATGAACGCCCGGTACAGTGACCAACGTATCGGCATTGCCCACTCTGATTCGCAAGCGGACCTCATCGGTGGTGGCTCCTGCGCGAAGGAGATCGTGGCACCATTCCAGGGCACCAAGGAGGCTCTCCCGCGCAGACGGATCGATGACGGCGTCGAGACCCACCATTTCGCGCAGAGCTTCCATCTTGTCGTTTGCGATGTTGTAGCGAGAATGGTCGAACCGCGTCAACATGGATCTCATGGTGCGAGCGCTGTCGGTGTCGAGCACACCGTCGTCCCATCGATAAAAGGAAATGCCGCCTTCGGTCAGCCCTTGCTCGACGAAGCGGCGACGACCGACTGTCCGTGCGATGATTCCGACTCGCTGTCCAGGCACACGGGCAAGTAGGGCCTCCACCACCTTGGATGCCCACTCTGCCTCGGCTTCGGCGGTGTGATGTGAGACGGCTGCGGCCAGGCCACCGCTAGGCCATGACGCCGGGTCTGCGGAAGAAAGGGGAGTCCCGCCTGTAAGCGGGATCATGGAGTTCACCATAGCCAACACAGCGGGAGACGAACGGTGAGACTCCGAGAACTCAACCATCGAGCTGCATTCCGCGCGGATAGCCGCGTCGATTTCAGCTGGTCTGGCGCCCGCGAAGCCATATATGCCTTGAGCGAGGTCCCCCGCGTATGTGGTCCTCTTATTGCCGATTCGGGTGATGATGCGCAACTGCTGCGGAGTCAGGTCCTGGAACTCGTCGACGATCACCGCACCGAAGTGGGTCCGATATAGATCCGCTACTGCTTCGTTAGCCAGGATGAGTTCCGCTAGCCGGGGCAGGTCGTCGTATGTAAGCCGGTTCTCCGCGACCCGCAAACGTTCGATTTTGAGTGCTGCTTCTCCCCCTGCAACTTTCAAGAAGCGTTCTACTTCCACGTCCGCGCGCGGCTCCTGCTTAGCGCGTCGCAGAATTGTCTGCACTTCCGTAGACGTGTTGAAATCGAAACCTTGTGTCCGGCACTGCGCGCCAACCCAGTCGCTATCCGGAAGGGTCAACATAGGGTCAAGCCCGATAACGTTTGCGTGCGCGCGGACAAGGCGCGAGGCGAGCCCGTGGAAATTGGCGATGCTTACCCGCTCTCGAACGGTCGATGCCGGCAGATGGTGCAGCAATCGGTCCTTGATGTTGTCCCGCGCCCGGTTCGAGAACGTTGTCACAAGGACCTTTTGCGGTGCCCGCACGACCCCTCGCTCGAGGAGGCCTTGGACGCGAAGCGCGAGTGCCTCGGTCTTTCCGCACCCGGCGGGCGCAACAACGAGAAGGTCGAGAGCTGAGGCGTCTCGGATCGCTATCTGTGATGGGGTCGGTTTAATCATTGACCAGCAATCTCAGACAAAAGAGCGTTGACGCTGGTGATACCCGTGGCGTTCGTCTCAGAGAGGAGCGGCAGAACGGAAAGTGCGGCTCTGATTTTCCGCTTGTTCACTCGGCAGAATTCGGCAACGTCTTCGTCGGTGTGAGTGCCTCCTGGCCCTCTAGCCGCACAATTTGCTAGCTCGTTCCTCGAGAAGTGGCCCCCGTCCCTCAAAGCGGCATAGACGTTTTCGCCGCCGAGGGCTCGAACGTACTCATCCTCGAGATCCTGCTGCGATATGAAGACCGAATGGGCGCCGAGATCATCGACTGCGATCCCAAGCGCGTCCGCTAGGTCGATCTTCGCTTGGTCGTCATCTATCAGGCGCGAGACGGGTAGATCGAATCCGGAGGGCCCGAATAGCTTCGCGATGGGCCGCACCTCACTGGCGCCATCCGTTTCTATTACCGAGACGCCAAGTCTGTCGAGGTTGCGGTCCGTGAGGTCAGCAATGCGCTCGAGGACGATGCGATCAGAGAGCCCCTCGACTGTAACAACGTGCATGGCGGTCAACGGCTCCAGCTTGTCTCTCACCCACCACTTTACGAATGTCCGCTCATCGGCAGCGAGGAAACCACGACCCGGCTGAACTATCCGGCCGCCCGGACGGACGACAACGATCGAATCAGCGTCGAAGGCACCCACGATGTCCGAAGAATGAGTCGCAAGCACCTTTTGATTGGTGCTCGCTCGCAGTAGACGAGCGAGGCTCCGCTGCGATGTCGGGTGCAAATGGATCTCCGGCTCGTCAATGCAGACCACGTTCGCGCCCTCGCTCATGAGGTCGTAAAGCGCAATTGCATAGAGGGCTCGAGTTCCGTCGGACTGCTGCGACAGCTCGTGCTCGATCCCACCTTTGGTGACCCTGAGGCGCACATCGCTGAGCAGATCATCGTCCGCAGAGGCGCCGCTGACGAAGGACAGGTCCTTCTCCTTCAATTCCTCCGGCAATGCCTTTGATAGCTGACCGGCTAGCTGAACGCGGAGGTCGGCAAGAACCTTCGAGTTGTCGAGTGCGCCCTGAAAACTCGTCGCAATTGCGTCAAAGCTCGCTTTCTCCCCGCCGAGATCGATCGCACGAAGCATGTCATCGAGGGCAGAGCGGCGGTCCTCTCGTAGATCACGCGTCTGAGCCCTGGCGCTGAGAAATTTCCATCCCAGTCCTGCTAGCTGGTCGCGAGACAACTGGCGACCGGTTCCGGCGTGCGGACCAATCCGAGAGACGGTGAGCGACTCGCTCGCGTCGATCGTGGCGGTGAGCTGGATAGTTAATGAACTCTCACTGGTCGACGGGTTTACGAAGATTTCGTCCGCGAATAGAGCCTTCTCGTCCGCGTTGAAATCGACGAGCTGTACCCGAAGCCGGAGGTCCGCATTGGGATCGCGGAAGTCGTCAGCGCCGAGACTGCTATACAGCTGAGCCGTGCTCGCTCCGAGTACAAGGTCGAGCGCACGCAACAAAGACGACTTGCCAACATCATTGGCACCGACGAGAACGAGGTGGTCGCGGACCTCGATTTCGGCGTCCTCGAGTCGTCTGTAATTCTCCAAGCCGATCCGGGTAAGCCTCAACGTTGGAACCTTTCATCAGCGATCGGCGAAGAGGCGTCGTTGCGATGCGCTGGCCACAGCGATTTAACTGTCCCACCCCCTCAAAAGCGTTTCTAGGTTATCGATGCCAGCCCAACCACCCTCGCATAACAGGAGAAAGCCACTCTGATTGGGGGTGGTGACAGATCCTCAGAAACACTCGCGTCTGGGCCGTTGATCCGCCAGGATGGGCCTCACCGCCGAACCCGAGCGGCTGGAGGACTCATGCGACATCGGACCAGTGGCCTGATCGCTACAGTGGTGGCGCTCACCCTCTCCACTGTCGCCATGACCGCCTGCACGCCTGCGTCAGCAACCGCGAAGAACACCATGACCGTGCACGCAGGCCAAGACGCCAACCTAACAACGTCAGGTGACGCCATCCTCGTAGACGTGCCGGGGAGCGCCATCGAGGGTTCCGGTCGGATGTCCGTAACGCCGGTGTCCGACCCAGCCCACGGGAACGGGTGGCGGGTAGCCATGTCCGGCGGAGCGGAACTCGTCGGCAGCGCGACGCTGCGGTTCAGGCACGACTTCGCCAAGGGAGAGCCGACCCCGGTCGTCGTCTCCACCGAAGATGGCGCCACCTTCACGCCGGCGGACAACGTCCGAGTGTCCGCGGGATTCGCAGAGGTCAAGACGACCCACTTCTCCAACTGGTTCATCACGTGGTGGGGCGACGTGCTCAATAGCGCTCGCGGCCTCCTCGACACCCTCTATAAGGGCGCCGGAAAACAGCCGACATGCGCACACGAGGACGACGTGCGGAAGCAGGGATACACGGTCAAGTCCGACGGTGGCAGCCTCGTCTTTTGGTGCCTCGGGCTGGACACCAACGGCGCCCCTCAGCTCCGCGTCACGAACGGCCGCGGATACACCGTCGTCAGCGAAAGCATGCCTGGATTCGCTGCAACGTCCGGTGGCCCCACCGACCTCGCCGGGATGGTCGCAAACGCCATTAAGGACCACGTTTCCACACCCGGTGACACCGTCAATCTCGTCGGCCCCGGCGACGCCATCGACTACTCCGTCACCGGAACGGGGACCATGCTCGTCGGTGTCAAACCATCAGCCGCGGGATACCTGGTCTCCGCTGGCCAGTTCGCAGTGGACACGCTCGCCTTGATCCTCGACAAGTTCGGGCACGGCGGAATGTCGCGAGAAGCGGTCGCGAAACTGTTCGACTGGGCCTCATGTATCTCAGGGTTCAGCAGCATGGCAACGGCCAACATCCAGACGAGCGCCCAGGCGTTCAACTACCTCAACGACGCTACCGGCACCACCCTTGGCTGCATGGCAGGAGCGATCGAGCGAGCCGGACTGGGCCTCGCAGGCGCGGCGATCGCGAGCGGGGTGTCGTGGCTTGTCTCGGGGATACGCACTGCTCTCAACGGCTTCGGAGCCGCGGCGGACTCCGCGTTGAACCCCTTCGGCTACACCATCACGCTCACCGCTCCGGCGACAATCCCGGGTTTGTCAGCCGAGCTGAGCGGAAAGTGGTGTCCCCGCTCGGGCGACCAAAGGTGCTTCGACACGGCTAGCATCCTCATACGATGGCCAAGCGCGTTCGTTCGTGACATCAGTCCGGGTGACGTCCCTGGTGTGACGGAGTACGCCATTTGCCTCGAGGCGGACCTTGGGCCTGGCGACTGCACAATGGCGGATTCGGAATTCATCGCCTACTACCCTGTCGGTGTCGGCTGGAACTGCGTCCAGGTCGAGGTGATCGGCAAGGGCTGGCCTGCGTGCGACCCAGACGCCACAAGTTCGCACGACCCATCACAGGCAAGAGTGACGATTCTTCCGAACCACCAGATGAGCGAGACGTTCGTTGACTCGGAGGCGCTGTATCGGGTGCCGTAACTATGCACGGCCGGCAGCGCGCACGCGCGACACCACCTGGAGTTGCTCGATAAGCCCATGATCCTCAAGGCCCGCGCGGAGAAAGTCCGTTACCCATTCGCTTGTGCCGGCTCACAGGCATGGACTTCGGAACCTCCCTTCGCGGCAAGGCCATCGCCGCGTCAGCGAACGAGCCCTCCTGGTCAGTGACACCGATTGCGTCGCATAAGACCGAGGTCAGGGTGTCCGAGAGGGCGCAACGACAACGCGAACCTAGGGGTTCGGCCCCTCCCACTCCACGGTCGCCACAAGGTGATGCCGGGAGCCACGGCGGAAGTGAAGGTGTTCAGCGTCTTAACCCGGCTCCGTGGCCAGGACGCGGAAAGTATCTCGGTCAACTTTCCGATGGCTTACTTAGCCCCAGCACCGAGTACGGTCACGCTGATCATTGCTTCGCCAACTTTCCCAGCAACGTCGTGATGACCGTCCGGGGCACTTGTGGCCTCTGACCACGAGCTGCCCGTCCACCACCTAGCCATTTCTACGTTCGGCATGACGTTGTCGGCGTACCAACCTCGGGCCGCCGCAGGGTTGTTCAACGGGGGCCGGATAGTCGTGAACTGGACCCCGTTCCACCAGAAGTAAACGCCATCATTCGCGTACCAGCCCGCCGGGGTTTTCGGTGTCTTCGGCATTGTGTCTAGCGGCCGCCACGCGGGTGATCCCGCAGGGCATCGTCGAACTGGAAGACTCCGTCGCGGATGTCCTCGGAGAGGCCATGGATGGCATCTGTGTCCTGCGACGTGAACCACTGACCCTTCGGGTAGGGGCCGTCAGGCTCGGTGATCGTAGCCTCGGCGATCATGTCGCCATCGATTCGCCATACTCGTTCGTGAACCAGGCACGAAGCCGCACCTCCTCTTCTTCCGCGGAAAGGTTCAACTCGGTGTAGAAGGACTGGCGACCGGCGAGCAAGACAACGTCGACGAGGTGAAGGCATGTCCCGAGGGTAGGCCCGCGAGATAGTCCGCGCGCCCACTTGGAGGGCCACCCACCCGATTTGGGGGCGCGAACGAGACTGATTCAAGCGACTCCCAGTCCGCGCTGTCGATAACGTGGAAAGACTGTTCGGCGCTCAGGGGGAAACATGTCATCACGCCGTCGCAACTGGACGATCGTCTTCGTCCTGCTCGGCATCGTCGCGCTTGCCCTCGCCATCGTCGGGACCATCGCCGTCATCCAGTCGATGAATGGGACGCTTCACGTCGAACGCGACAAACCGACCGCGACTGCGGTGGCAGCTGCACCCGTCGACGAGGAGGAAGCGGCGAAGCAGGCAGCGGAGAAAGCAGCCAGGGGCCTCACCGTCGGCGCCGCCCTCACCGCTGAGCAGGCGAAGACGATCGCCCACGATTGGCAGGGCAACCTCCTCCCCTACAAGATGGCCGACGGCAGCCAGGTGCTCATCGCCCGCGACCAGCCGCTGCCCGAGAACGTGAAGGTGGACGCAGGTAAGAGGCTCGCCGCGTCTGCGGATGCAGGCGAAGCAGCAAGCGACCCCACCGGGGCTCTGATCGAGCAGCGGAAGAAGGAGCTGGAGTACACCCTCGGTCACAAGATCAGCGTCGTGGTCCACGCCTACCTTGCCCTGTCACCCGCATTCGAAACTCTGGGGCGCGCCTGGATCAGCACGGAGTTCGGCGGTGACCAGCAGTATGCCACTGCTGAAGAATGCCTCGCCGCCGTCCGCGCGAAGGTCGGCCCGGACGCAACCGTGATCGTCGGTCAATGACCCCGAAGGAGCCCCCCATGCCTCGCCGCCGCACCGCCATCATCGTCACCTCGATCGCGGTCGTCGCTGTCGCCGCGCTCGGCGTGGGCGCGTACGCCGTCGTGGACTCCATGGCCGGATCGTTTCACATCGCCGGCGGGAAGCCCGCGGCCGCCGCGGAGCACACCCCGACAGTGACGCCAACCCCGACTGTGGTACCTCTCGGTGGTGTCCTCGACGAGGAGACCGCACTCGACCTCCGCCGAGAGATGCCGGACTCGGGCGACTTCGCCTACAAAATGCCGGACGGCCGGTGGGTCAAGACGAACCGGCTGCAGCCGATGCCAGCTGAGGTTATGGCCGCCGAGCAGGCGAAGGCGGATGCTGTGCCGTTGCAGCAGGGACACGGGCCACAGGACGCCACCGCCGGTCTCAAGGCCGCAAACGCCGCCGCCGGCAATTTTCGGTACGCCACTGGCAAGCAGGTCGTCTTCATCAGCCAGGTACCTCTGTCGGCAGACCGGTCCGGGAGCACGAACGTCCTCCAATGGAACATCGATGGGGGCCTCGAAATGCGGATCCCGTGGGAATCGCTCGGCCGATACAACGCGTTCGCCTCAGCCGACGAAGCTCTTGCCTTCGCCCACCAGTACGTGGACCCCTTGCCCGATGTCGCCAACTGGGACATCGTCGTCGCCCACCAGCACTGACCCGGCCGCATCTTGGTCGGTGAACAGGGGGGTTCATGAACCGTCGGAAATTGGTTGTTGCCGCGTCGATCGTCGCGGTCTCGCTCGTCCTCGCGGGGGCGGGCACGTGGGGTGGTGTGGCGTACGCGACCTCGTCCGCCGAGCACGACCTCGATGCCGCGAACACCGCGTTGTCGAAGTCATACCGGGCGGATGCCGCGGTCGTGAAGGCGGTCACGACCAACCGGGCGGCCGCGAAGTAGCTGGTCGCTTCGGGACGGCCGCTGATCGCGGCGACGGACGGGTATGTGGCACCGGAGACCCGGACATCTCTGGCCGACGCCCTGGACGTCCTCGAGAAGACCGCTGGCAAGACCGATGTGGCTGTTCTTGCTCGTGGACCGGTGAAACCGCGGGACGGCAGCCTTGCCGCCGTGCAGAAGGCAGTGTCGGAGGCGAAAGCATCCGCCCGACGCAACACGACACTCGCCGGCAAGAACACCTCGGCCAGAGCCGCGCTCGCGAAGGTAGTCGCCGCAGTGGATGACGCCCTCACAGCGATGACGAAGTCGGCCGGGTCCACCTCTGGGGCAGTGCTCGCTGCGAACCCGAACGCTGACCCGGCGGTGCGTGACGCGTTCGCGGCGCAGGCCGCAGCGGCGGCGAAGGCCACTGGGCAGCAGGCGATCACCGCGCTGGCTGACTACGCCGTGAAGGGAAGGGCAGTTGTCGACTCCCATGCGACGGCGGTTGCCGCGGAGCAGGCCGCGGCGGCGGAAGCGGCCCGGAAGGCAGCTGCCGGGAACGGGGGCGCGCCGGGCGGAGGTGGGACGTCTCGCGGGACGACCTCTGGCGGTGGCGCTTCCGGCGGTGGCGGAGGCACCGGTGGAGCTACGGGCGGCGGGGCCGGCGGTGGGACCTCTGCCGGGTCGCCCGCAACAGGGGGCGGAGCATTCACGCCGCCGCGAGGGTTGGTCGTCCTCTCCGGCGCCTGTTCCGGCGCGGGCGGCAGCGCCAGCGGGAACTGGACCAGCAACCTGGTCGCCCCGACGAACGCGCTCAACATCGTTGTCACCTTCGAGCACCCGGGCGACAGCTGGGGCATCTCATGGACCTGTGACACCGGCTGGTAGGAGGATGAACCCGATGACCGACACCCGACCGCGACGGCTGACCGGCCTGCCCGAAGACCCGGCCGTCCGCCTGGCCCTGATGAGGCGACTGATCTGGGGTGCAGCCCTTGCAGTGCCAGCGTCGGGTCTCCTCGTGGCCGCCGTGCTGCTGATCTCGTCGGCGCTCTCTTACAACCCGTCGTACTGGGAAGCGCAGACACCGGCCACGTTCCTAGGCTCGGTGGCGAGCTGGTTCTGGCTCGGAGCGCCGTACGGTTTCGCCACCGCGTCCGGCGCGGCTCTCGCCTTGCTGCTCTTCACCGTCCGTGGTGGGTCGCGGTACCGGGCGGGCGTCGCGGCGCTCGGCGCGATATTCGGGTCGCTCGTGGCTGTGGTGGTCGTCGGCGGCATCCAGCCGTGGCTGGCCGTTTTCCTCGGCATCCCCGCCGGCATCATCGGGTCCGGGCTTGCCGCCGCGTATGTGGCCTGGGCGGACTGGGCATCCCAAGAGCGGGTGCGCTGATGCCCCGCAAAACGCTCGCGGACCGGTTGCAGGCCAGGCTCGAGATGATCCCGTTGGACAAACGGACTCCGGAGCAGTTCGAGAACTCGCCAGTGCGTCAGTATGGGCGGGGTCCGAACGCGAAACCGTGGGTGCGGCGACTCAACCTGATCACCGGGATAATCGTGATCACGGTGGTTGGGCTCACGTTCATCGGCCTCGGCGTCGACGCCGTAGCGTCGAACATCTGGTGGCAGACCCGCACGGACCTGGTGTGCGTCGTCGCGGGCAACAGCCACCACGACACCTACGGAAAGTCCGGCTACCTCGGCACCGTCTACGACATCGACACCACCACCTGCGGGCAGCTGCAAGTCACCGGAGGCGGTGGTGGGCTCGACGAGCAGGAAGCCGAGACGCTCGGACGGTCACTACACGTCGGAACCTCGTACGAGATGGACGTCCGCGGATGGCTGGGCTGGCCGGACGAGCCGCGCGCCATCGTCACCGCACGGAAGATCGGAGCCACACCATGATCAACGCCCTCGCCGGGCCAGCCGCCGCTGTGATCGGTGCCGCCTGGATCACCATCATCGCAACCGCCGCCATCGTCTTCCGCAGACGCGTCGTCGCCTTCCTGGTACGTCTCGCAGCCCCTCGGGAGGATCCGGCCGCCCAGACCCGTGACCTGAGCATCGGCGTGGTGCTCCTCGCGGTGTTCGCCTACGTGCTGGCCGCCGTCGTCGCCTCGCTCGAGCTGCTCCCCGCAGACATCCGCCTCTGGCCGATGGCGATCGGAATCCCCATACTGGTCGTCGTCAACCTGCTGTACTGGTTCCGGTTCGCCAACGCCGGACTCTCGGTGGTCTCGTGGATGCGGCGGTGAAGGCCGTGTCCGACGACGGTGCGGGCAAGATGGCCACATCCACGGCGCAGCAGCCTAAGGTGCGTTGGTTCCGGCGCCGGCCGCCCGTGGGCATGCCTCCTCTTTCCCGAAGCGTGTGGTGGGCCGGCCACAGCCAGCTGTTCATCGGTTCCATCCTGGCCATCGTCGGACCGGTTCTGTTGGTTCTCGACTTGCAGCCGGAGGTGCTCCGCTTCCTCGGCCCGACTGGGCTACTTCTAATCGCGATGGCAGCGCCGTTCGCCTGCTCCGGACTGATGCTTCGGCGGTTCGCAACCGAACTCGGAAGGGACACCACAAGTGTCGCCTTCCGAATCTTCCAGCTCGTAATAGTGGTGCTCAGCATCGCAGCGCTCTCCATCGCATTCGTGTTCCTAGACATGCTGGTGCTGATCCTCATTACGAACGGGGTCGTCGCGGCGACAGGATAGACGCCGGACTGTTACTGCCGCGAGTAGAGTCCGAGCCGTGACCGATCGGCGAACCCGCGCTCTTGCCGCTGGTGTGTTGGCGGGTGCCGGGTCGCTGGGCCTGCAGGCCGCGGCTGAAACCAGTAGTGGTCGGCTGAGGAGTATCGCCCTTACCGTGCTGCTAGTCGCGTTGGCTGCCGGTGTCATCGCAGCTTTGGTCGGCAGGTCGCGAGGAAGCCCGTGGAAGAGCAGGCGGACGCAAGGCTTCGTCGTCGGAGTCTGCATCGCCGCCGTCATCGCAGGACTGCTGCTGATCTTCCTTTGACGGTCGGAGCCCTTCCTCTTGCGCTGTCTCAGCGCTGCTCGAGGTGAGGGTCTGGGAGTTCGGCGAGGTTGTGCCCGACCTGGCCGTTCTCGGTGCCCACGCTGACGATGGTGTGCGGGTCGAGGTTGATGGTGTCGCCGGGGTAGACGTTCATGACGTTGGGCCGGCGGACGGAGTTGATGTTGTTCAGGTAGCTGACGCCGAGGTCGAAGCGTTTGGCGATGACGGCCCACACGTCCCCGGGCGCGACGGTGTACGCAACTGGAGTCCCCTCGCTATCGACGGAAACCTTCCCTGTCGCGAACTCGATCGGCCCGCAGTCGACGGGCTGTTCGAAGGTGACGTCCCGGTCGTGCTCGTAGAAACCCCATCCGATGCACGGCCGCAGTGATGGGGTAGGCGCTGGCGAGAACGCTCCGACTGGCGGCGCCTGATGCAGCGGTGTCGGCCGAGCAGCGGCGACCGGCGATGAACCGTCCCTGCTTCCGCGGCTTGGGGGCGGTGTGTGGGGAACGGCTGTACAAGCGGTCAGCGCGGTAACGGCAAGAACAACGATGAACGCCGCGAGCCCCAGCCAGGCTTGGCCGGTTCGCTCCCCGTCTCTGAGTCGAGGGTCTCGCATCGCCGCCACCTCCGTTGACCTTCGCCTGCAATGACTCTGGCACAACTCGGGCAGAGCGCGTAGAGCGTCCGGAGAGATGTACTTCCGTCGTCTTGCGGCGCCGCGAGTAGTGTTCGACTCGTGACCGACCCGAGCGCGCGCCGCCCCGAGTATTGGCGAAACTTCGCCTGGCTGTTCACGGCGGTGACGGCACTCAACCTCGTCGGAGGGGTCATCTTGGTCATCGTCGGCAGCGCGAGCGGGTGGATCAACGTCGCTCTCGGGCTGATTTTCACCACGCAGACGGTGATGTACTTCCGGCACTGGCGAAAAGCGAGGCGCGAACTCGAGGGTGGGCAACGGGCGTGAGTGTGACGACCTCGCCGCCGGCCGGGCGCTCGTCCCCTACCTGCTCGGTCCCAAGCAGGCTCAGGCGCAGGCTGCATCTCGCGCTGGCGTGAGCTCGCTGATGACGTTGGTGAGGACATCCGGTAGCTGTGCTAGCGCCGACTGAGGGTCGGCTCCCGCCAGCAGCTTGACCTGCGCGTCCATTTTGTCCGCCACGTCGCGCACACGGTCGTCGGCAGTGACCTCAGCCTTCAGTGAGCTGTCGATCCCGGAAAGCCAGGCCGCTGCGCCCGCGGCGTCTCCGTGGTCACGACACCAGGACCGCAGCGCCTCCAAGTTCGTGACGGCTGACCGAACGTTCAAGCAGCCGGTCGTAGCGACAGCTGTCGCGCCGCCGCTCGCAATGGTGGAGCAGCCAGCCAGGCTAAGTGCCACCAGGAGCGCGGCGATGGTCGCTCCGGTTGACGCGCGGGCGCGTAGTTTCATGATTCCCCTGTCTGCGATGACATCCATGGCGATCATACTGATCCACATTCAATCCATCGTCTCCACTGGTCGATGCGGCAGACACCGTCAGCTAGGGTGGCCGGCTATTACCTGCAACGGCGAGCTGCGACGCGAGTAAAGCCCGACCCGTGACAGGCCCGAAAACGCGCCGTCCGGAGTTCTGGCGGAACTTCGCCTGGGCGCTCTGGCAGTATCGCGATCAGTCTGGTGTGCGGCATCTTCCCGGTCCCTGACGGAAGCCCGGTCGGGATCAACAGGCGCTCGGGGTCATTCGCCATTCATGGCTTGCGCTACTGCCGGCAGTTCCGACACGGCAAGTGGGAACAGGGCGCGCCGATAGCTGCGTCCGATGATGACAGCGTCCGCTAGGGTTGCCGGCGTGAAGCTCGCCAGGTCAGCCGTCATTGGTCTCATCGTCCTGTCACTTGCAGGCTGCACCGCATCAGCGGCCAGCACGCCCACCCGGACACCAGCCGCCCACAGCTCGGCCTCCCCTGCCCCTTCCGCGGCACCCGTCGTCGACGACGACGGGTTGCCGACCAGCTGCGACGCGTTCTACTCCGGTCTGCACGACTTCGTCTCCCCCGACGGGTCGCTGACGCTGAACCCGGCGTGGAAGTCCGGACCGGGCGCGCCCCGGGCGGAAGGGAGCGGGTACGGAACGTACGACCCGGCCCTCGCGGTGATGTTGTCGAACGCTCCGGGCCTGATCTGCGACTGGGCGCCGGCGACCGGGCCGAGCGACACATTCCTCACCACCCAGCTCCGACACGTCGACGCCGCGACCGAACAGGCGGTGATCGCCCGAATGCACCAGCTCGGCATGGGATGCGGCAAGGCGTACAGCGGCGAATGGTGTGTCACGAACAACTCCGACACTGGTCGGTCGATCGGTGAATCTCAGTGGGTGGGGCACGGCGTCTGGCTCGCCTCCAACTGGAACAACGCCGGCCCCCAGACCTATACGCCGGAGCTGCTGAAGATCCTCTTCGAGTGAATCCCGGGCGGAGCGGCGAGTAGAGTCCGACCCGTGACCGGTGCGCCGCCCGGAGTCGGATGATCCGATGGAAGCTCGTTGACCTTCGCTCAGTTTCGGTGTTGGCTACCCGTTGGGCTCGATGACCCCAGGTAACTCCATCGCGACGGGCGGAGTGATGTTGAGAAATTGGATGAACCGGCAACCGGCGATCGTCACCGGCATCATGGCGGGAGTCATCTTCGGCGTACTGTTCTTCGGCGTGAACGTCGCCACCGGCTTACAACAGGTCGGCTGGGCAAGTGCGGTCGGCGCGGCGGTCGCTGCTGTGATCTTCGGTGTGGGGATGGGATTGCTCATAGGCCGGCAGCGCAGATCGGCCGGAGAGCCTGGGCTGGCGCGAGCGGTCACGGATGCCATCAAGAACGGTCGGCTTCCCGCGAACGCTCGGGCTGACGAGTGGGAACCGGTCCTCGAACATCGAAGACGGCAGGCGAAACTGTACCGATGGCTCGGGCCGGTCGAGTTCGGGTTGCTCTCTCTCCTTGCCGTCTACCTCATCGTCACGGACCGGCCACGGGTCATCCTCTGGGTTGCCTTCCTCGTTTTCTTCCTCGCGCTCGCCATCTGGTACCCGATCAACTACATCCGGCAGGTCAGGAGCATCGGCAGATTGGAGGTCGAGCTCGCCCACCTTCCACCTGCCGACGGTCCAATCGCAACGGACGGTCGCACCACTGCGCCGCCGATTGGATCCGACCCGTGACCGGTGCGCCGTCGAAGAAGCCGTGGTGGGTGCGAGCTCGTGGTCAGCATGGCCGCGGGTACACGCTTGCCCTTGCCCTGTTCCTGACGGTCTACGCCGGCGTGGGGATTCTGACGTCACTGCGAAACGGCAACTTGTGGTGGGCTGCCTTCAGCGTGGTGGGATTGATCGGCGCCGTATGGATGTGGGCCGTCCTGTTCTGGGAGCAGCTGCACCGCTCCGACGGTAAGGAGGTGGCCGACGATGAACGGTGACTCGTCGAAGTACCCGTGGTGGGCTAGGTCTACGGGCGGTAACCGAGGCTGGGCGCTCACCCTTGCGATCGTATATACGCTTTTGTCCGTTGTAGACGTGGCAGTGTGGCTGACTCGCGCGGATTGGTGGGCCGGTCTCCTGGCTGTCGCGTTCCTGCTCCTCGCAGTCTGGGGGTGGGCGACTGTCATCTATCTCGGCCAGCGATCCGAAGAGGGAGAGCGTCGTGGCTGGTGAAGCATCCACGAAGCCGTGGTGGGTACTCACCTCCGCCCGGGCCGGATCTCGGTGGATGGCGATCTTCTGCACGGCCCTCGCCTGCATCGAGCCGCTCATCGCCTTGCGCCGAGGGGACTGGTGGTGGTTGCTCATCGGCGTGTTCTTCGTGCTGACCGCTGCTGTCGCCTGGCTGTCGCTTGGATGGGTGCTCAGACACCCGGCGACAGGAGTGTCCGCTCCACCTGAAGCGCGGGACCGCGACGATGGCTGAGCGGCGGCGACCGTGGTGGCTGGCGTGGACGAACCCGCAGATCGCCTGGTTCTACGCGGCCCTCTCTACCGTTCTTTTCGTGTTCTTCACATTCGTTTGGCTCCTGGGGAATAGCTGGTTTGTCGCGGACGTCTACGTGATGCTGATCATGCTCTGTGGGTACAGTTGGTGGGCCGTCTGGTACCTCACGAAACGGCGGCTCGGGTGACGGCCGGGCCCGACTGGCCGCCGCCATTGACGCGAGCTCGACTCATCCGCATTTTGGCGATCCGTTGGCTGGTGACCGTGCTGCTCGTCGCCGTCTGTGTCTGGTCGGTCGGCCCCGCCACCCGCGGTACTTTCGAGACACGAGACTGGTTCTGGTTCGGCGGACTCGCCTTGCTGCTGCTGGTCAACATCGGGTTGAGCGTGTGGCTCACCAGGAATCTGCTTCGCCGGTGGCGGCAGCAGAACCCCCTTCCGGCGGACGGCGGAGAGGATGGCTGAGCCGCGCGAGAGGAGGCAAGCGAAGCCTGGCGTCCGTAATCGTGATCTGCAGCTCTTCTACCTCCGCCTGGTGCTGTTGCTCGGTTCGATAGCCGCCCTGCTCTTCGTCGCTTTTGGGTTCATCGCCCGAAAGGATCCGGTACCGGCGTTTGTCATCGCCGTAGCGATGGCGGTGCTCGCCGTCGGGGCTGTGATTCGCCTCGTCCTGATTCGGCGGCGCTGACGGTCTTGGTGGTGGCGCTACCCGGAGCCGCCGCTACTGCTGACGGTGCTCCGCCTGCCGTCGGATCTCGTCGCGGAGCGTGGCGCGGCCGTTGCGGAACTTCTGGGCGCCCAGGACGAGCATCGTCCCGCCGGCGGACACGGCGACAACGACCAGCGTGTCGAAGACGCTGTGCGGTCGAAGTATCGCGAAGATCACGATCGCGAGACTGACGATGGTGGTGGCGATCCCAACGAGAAGAAGCCATTTGCCGGTGCGGAGTTCACTCCGGGCGATCCGCAGCAGCGGTGCCTCCTCCGCGTCCGCACTCGCGGTGGGGTCGGTCGGTTCCTCACCGGTACGCTCACCGTCCATCGGACCGCTCTGCCGAAGAAGCGATCTGCTCCGCTTCTGGGTGGCGCCGATAGAAGACGTAGCTGGCCCAACCGCCAACGGCGAGGAGGGCAGCGAGCCCCGCTGCGACAAACCACAGAGCCCCCACTCTCGGTGCGTGGCTAAGGTACAGGTTCGACGCCGTGAGAAGCGTCCAAACGATGCCTGTCCGGAGGGACCTCGCCTGGGTCGACGACGTCACCCACCACGGGTGTTTCCGAGCCATGCTCACCGGGCGAACATACTCTCTAGCAGCAGGTTTAGCGAGAGGCACCTACATGCGTCGCCTGCGCCGTCGCTCCGCCAATGAGCCCAGGCGAGAGCCTACTTGTGCAGCGGTGGCGGACAAGAGGACAGTTTTTGTGTGGGCTCGGGGCAGCCGAAGAGCCCACTGAGCGGGGTGATCGTCGTGCGTGTTCGAAGTGTTTCTGTTGCTCTGGTGGTCGTCGGTATCGCGTTGTCCGGCTGTACCGGTGCGGTGCCTAGTTCCGGGTCATCATCTGGATCGCACACGGCGGATCCGCCGGGCGGCCAAATCGTCTACCGGCAATACCTCGATGCCGACGGTAAGACAGGTGCGCTATTCGTCGCCAACACCAACGGCACTCAGAAGACTCAGCTTACGAAGCCAGTCGGCAACGAGACCGATGCTGAGCCGGATTGGTCCCCTGACGGCAAGAGGATCGTCTTCTCCAAACAGACGGACGTCGGCTTGCCCACGGAAGCACACGCGATAGACCTGATGAACGCCGACGGTACTGACCCGGTCGCCCTGACCGCAGGTAACCCCTCGGCGACCGAGACGAACTTCAACGACCAGCCCGTGTTCTCACCCGACGGGGCTTCGATCGCGTACGCGCATGGCGACGGGAACCCGACTCAGCAGCAGCTCACCAACACCGGCATCTACGTCATGCGCAACGACGGTACCGGCCAGCATGAGGTTGTGGCGATGGCACCGGGCGCTGCCGATGTGGGGGGCGTCGCCTGGTCACCCGACGGTAAGCAACTGGTCTACTGCATCTTCAACACCGGCAGCGGGCAGCCCTCCGGCGGTCGGGCGTTCTTCGTGGTCAACACGGACGGAACGGGTGGTCGGCAGTTAACGAAGTGGGACTCGGGCGCCGACGGGACGCCGGACTGGTCGGCCGCCACGGGTCGAATCGCGTTCCGGGTCGCCCCGGACGAGGAAAGCGGCGTCGGCAACTTCTACACCGTGGATTCCAACGGAACAGGCCGCACCCAGATCACGCACCTGAAGCACGCCACGGTGAGCCACAAGGTCAGCTTCTCGCCTGACGGCACATGGATCGTCTACGCGGCGGCCGGAGACGACGGGGTCACCCATCTCGCGTTGGCACCCGTCAACGGTTCAGCAAGAGTTCCTATCGCGACCGGGAAGTACAGCAGCTCGGGAGCGGATTGGTCACCGAAAGCCGGGTAGCGACAGAGCTATCTCCGCAGCCAGCCGCCCCAACCGCTTTGGCCGGACGCCAATACGTGGGCGGCCTGTGGGGCACTGCTGATCAAGATCCGCCGCCTGCGCCGTCGCTCCGCCGACGACTCGACCACGAACCCGGTCACGGAGGCGGCTCACCATCGTTGCTACGGCGCCGGAAGTAGCGTGCCCCCGCACGCAATACGGCGGCTCCCGCCAGCCCACCAGCAAACCCCAGGAAGCGGAACGTGGCCGCCCAGAAACCGAGTCGCCCAGGCCCTGTGAGAAGACCAGGCAGATGAATCCAGCAGCCACGATGACCAAACCTGACGCAACCGGTCCCCGCCCGAGGACGGTGTCCCGTCGCGCACGGGTCGCCGCGTGCCGGGAGCTCACACGTTCGGGGCGCCACAGGTCCCGCACAGGCTTCTGGCCGCCCGCTCCGGGACCGTTTTCCTCCTCGAACTTCCGCAGCTCCTCGCGCGCAGCGACCAGCCTCCGCACCCCGAGGGACAGGAAAGCCACCACAAAGATCAGCTGCGCCACGTGAAAGCCGAAGCGGCGGTCGTGAGGTGGAACATCCGCCGAGGACACCGATGGCGCCGAGGAAGTTGGCGAAGACGATGTTCCCGGCGGCGCCGAGTGGGTCATCGGAGAAGCCATGCCCCGAGCACGACGCGCGCCGCCGCCACCATCAGGGCTGCCAGTCGTACGTCTCCTTCCGGTCATGGACGGAGACCGCTCCATAGAACTCGTACCCGAGAGCTTCCCGCATGACTGCGCGGAATCGTGCGTCGTGACCGTAGGCGAAGTTACCTCCGACAATGGTGCTTCCCGGGTTGATCAGCCAGTGCCCGCTCTCGGCGTCGTACCAGGTCGGCACGAGCGTCGGAACAGGCCCGTGGTAGAACAAGCGGACCTCCAGCGCGACCGGGGGCGCGTCCTCTCGGGGCTCTGACGAGCGCGCCTCCGCCGGGAGCGAGTGAACGATCCTCTTAGGGTCGGAAGTGCGGTACTTGACGATTCCCATCAGGGTGAGCGTCTCGTGCTTGCTTGAGACGCCGCCGAGCGTGCAGTCTTTTCCGTGCGCGCCGCGGAGAACCTCGAGGGTGAGGCCAGTGCGAGTCATTATGCTCCGATCGATAGTGTTGCGGCCGCCGATCAGCGGCTGCATTACATCTATGCGCGCAAGGTGCCGGACGGGTGGGAGTAACAGGGCGGTCCCGTTATGTCACGTCTCAAGCCAGTTACCGCACTTCTCTCCACGCGACGAGGGGCCGAGCACTGTTCTCACAAGCGGAACCACGTCTACACAAGGACACCGACGCCGGCTGCCACCAAAAGCCAAGTGGCTGCCTGATAGAAGCCAAGGGCGATTTTTGCGTACGGTTTCTGCGGCCTCAAGGTTCCGAATTGCCGCGTCGATACCAGCCCGAACCGGATCCGAACCGAACTCAATTGCCATCTTCTCCCCTGTCGAACACAATCATGATGTTTTCTCTTTTTATGCCCTGTGATGACAACCCGGTCGGTATGCTCTGGGCACCTCTCCGCGACGCGAGGCCACGCACCGAGCGCGGGGAGCGAAACATCGCTGCACGGCATTCAACGCGCGTAGACGTTCAGTCGATCATTGGGTGATCAGGGTGTCATCTTTTGGCTCGTAGGGGGTTCGAATCTCCCCAACCCACCACGTCGCCGTCCCCCACGCAACATATGTTGTGAGCACAGCAATCAGTGTGGCCAATGGCCCTGCGGGCAACAATCCGCTTGCAGCAACGGTGAGCACCGCAACTCCTCCGCAGAACGCGGCGAGCAATAGCCAGACTGCAAACGAGAGGACAACCCTCAGGCTTCGCCTCCAGTTGGTCTCACCCGGTCGAGTTCGGGGCGCCAGCCCGACCTTCCAACCGAACAGGAGCGTTGCGGCCAGCGCAGTGCCGGCGCTCGCGACTATGACCGTCAGATGCAGACTCCAGCCGTGCGAGCGAGCTTCCCAGTCGGCAAGCCCGATTGCGCCTACGGCAAGAAACGTTGATATAGCTACCTCGCGCCGGGAAGTCGACGGGCCGGGCAGGCTCTTCGCGCCGTGAGCCGCGGACCCGAGGGCGACCAAGACAATCGCGCCTAGTGCCCAGAACTCGAGAGCGGTGAGAAATCCAGCAGAAATGTCAATAGTGACCGCGGCTATGGCTACGACCGCGATTGCGACCCCCGTCCAGAACCTGCGCAGGCCACGCGCACGCTCACGCGCCGCAACCGGAGCTACTGTGCGCCAACGTGCGTGCCCGCGACGGAACGCGGCGACAGCCGAGACGGCTGCAGCAAGGACCAGGACGCTCGCGATCACGCCGCCCACAGCGCCCGGCCATGCCAACAGTCGCGTCGCATCGAAATGGTGGGATGCTAGACCGCCCGGATCCAGAGCTAGGAGCATCGCGAAAGCGAGTCCGATCATGAGCACGCTCTTTGAAGCGCTCAATGCGGCAGGCGCAACAACAGCCAGGGGTCGCAGAACCCACACTGCCAGGCGTCGTCCCACTCCAAGACCCTCATCCGGCTGGGTGATGCCCCTTGAGACTACTCGCAGCAGGCGTGACGCGATGGCACTGAGATAATCGGGACGCAAGCTCGCTAGCGAGGGAGAATTCGAAGCGAACGCGTCGGCCACGTCGTTCAGTGACTGGCTGCGCTGGTGCATTCCAGTTGCCGCGCGGAGAAGTTCCTCCTGAGCGATGTGCACAGCGTCACCTGGCGTCAGCACGCTCGTTGTGTCAGGAGCCGGCTCGAGGTCGGCCAGGAACCGGAGCATTCCTGCGGCGGCATCGAGTCGGCCCCACCACCAGTCGTTTCGCCGCCATTCGGTAGAGAGGAATCCGCCGAAGCCGAAGAGAGTAAGACCAGCCAGTTTACTGTCGGCGCCGATCGGATCGGAAGGCGTCGTCGGGTCTGACCGGACGACCGGTCGCCGCATAGCCGCTCGCGCCCTCGTGACTTCTCGGTACTCGCGTAACCGTTGAAACGCGATGGCTGAACTTGCTGCTTCGCCGGCGCTGATTGCCCGGAACCGCAGGTCGCTCATCGGCTCGGGTATGCCGCTGCCGCTCACGAGCGGCGCAAGGTCATGCGCGCCGAAGTCCGGTGCCAACGGGATCTTCGACCAGATCGAGTGGTCGATGTTGAGTTCGATGAGGGCGGGAGTTCGGAGCGCACTCGTGAGTTCTTTGAGTAGCCGCACCGCGTCTGTCAGGTCACCTTCCCAGACGTCGCTGAGGGCCGGCGCAGGAGTGGTCCACATGTTCACAATGTTGGCTGCAGACGTCTCATCGTCGTCTCCACGTACGAGCTGCAGTACTGCGTCGATGAGGAGCTCGCGCGCGGATCGGGCGCGGCTGGCCGCCCGATCGATGAGATCCCGAATCTCCGCGAAGTCCTGTGCGTAGTCTCGGTGGGATTCCTTAGAAGAGAAAAAAAGTGTCTCCTCAAGGTATCGAAGCCATGCCGACGCAGACCCCACGGTGTCGTCGAGGGCTTGCGGACCCTCCGTGATCGCCATCGACACGGAACCCGAAGGATCGAGGTCTTCACTGTAGAGGCTGATGATGAACACCTCCACGAGCTGGCGGGTCCGTTCGCTAGCCGAAGTCCGCAACCTGCGGAGTCGCAGGTTCGTGCCCAGTTCCCAAAGCGCCGGGTGCTGCAGGACCTCGTCAAGCAGGACGATGTCAGCGCTTGCCCGGTATTGCACGTAGTCGGCGATTGCAGCGCGCCGAGCACACTGGGAGAAATCGTCATGGCTTGTGCGCATCGCTTGCGCAGCGATGAAGGACCGGCCACGAACGGAAAGCAGATCACGTCGGAAGTCCTCGACCGCCTGGATCTCCAGCTCGCCGGACTCCCGGAAGGCGAACTTCTTCACGGCCGCGATGGTCGAAGCCACGAGGTGGGAGAGGGGGTCGTGACGGGCTTCCAGATGCTTAGCTTCCGAAAGTGGGCTGATGCGCGGTGCCTGTTGCATTGCTTGTGGTTGCATAATCGACGCCGGTGCATCCGGCCGCGGATTGAGGTAAATAAGAGCTCTGGTCGAGAAGTCGTCAAGGGGTGTCTGGCGAATTGAGCGGAACGCGCGGTCGATTGGGATATTGTCCTTTACCCCGCCGTCAACGACGTGAAACGCCGATGCCCCTCGTGGTCGATGTGCACTGAAGGCGTAGCTCACGTCGAGGTGGTCGCTGTCGAGTTCCGAGGGTGCGGAGACCTCGTGCGAAGCGATGAGCGCCGGCTCGAAAGCGCCAGGGAACGATGAGGTCGTTCGTGCGGCGTATGCCAGCCGAGCGATATCGTCGTCTTGTGGTGTAACAACGTCGCCGGGGATCCTTCTGCCATCGAGCCGGTCATGAATAACGCCTCGCTCTCCGACGTCAGCGCCGACGAAGTGAAAATGGCCGTAGCCCTGTCGCGAGTCCCCGTCGTTGAGGTCGCCGCCGTCAGTTATGGTCGCGGACAAGTCAAGCGACACCCGATTCGCGACATGTTCACTATTGCGCGTCGGCGAGGCATAAAGGTTCGTCAAAGCAGTCCGCACTCTCGGCCAGAAGTACCCATCTGCCTGCAGCGCCGAGTCCACCGCGCGGAAGCCAGGTGGGTGAATCAGTCGCCAGATGTCCCCGGCATCGCTCCAGACGTCGAGCATCGGGTCCACCGATGCCCCCGCTCGCTGAGCAGCGGCATAAAGCACGCCGTTCAGACCACCGGCGCTAGCACCTGCCAGAATGTCAAACTCGATTGAGTCGAATCCCTGGGATTCGAGGACCTGCGCATAGATGTCCGCGCGTCTGAACAGGGCCTCGTCGGCTTCGACGTTGACTTCGTCGTTGCGGGTATACGCGAAGTAGGCTTCGACCTCTCCAGAGTTGCGTACGAGCCGAATTCGGCGGAACACATCAAGCTCTGCTACCGCGCCACCTATCCAGACAGCGAGGCTTACTCCCCCTCGCATCGCTAGTGCAGCGCGCAGCGTCCGCCCGTACGCTGCGACGACACCCGCAGGCATTGGAATAGCAGCGGCATGAGCGTCAACCGGCGCGGCATCGTGGAGGTTAAGCCTCACGACAGTAGCGGCAAGCCTTGGAGTCATGAGCCTTCTCTCGACGAATCTCACGATCCGAGCGGTTGAGCCCGCGTGCTCCAGAAGGGTCTAAGGACGGTCCTGGCTTGCACTGACGCAAGTAGTTCGGGACTTGGCGCTAGCCGCCTGTTCGATTCACGCTCGGATCCTTAAGCGAGGATAGCTCATGTTATCGACCGGCGGTAGACCCTTTGGCCCACCGGAATATCGCACACCGAGGCGTCGAGGTTCGGGAGCGTCGGCTTGCGAGCTAACAACTCCGGCGCTCCGTTGGCGGCGGCGGCGGGTTACTTTTCTCGCGGTCACTGAACTGAGCCCGTGAGCAAGTTACACGGCTCGTTCGAATGGCCGATCTCGGATCAGCCACCAAAGATTCGGGCGATCAAGGAACCTCACTCGTTAGGCAGACATGGAGATGCTCAGGACTTGACGGTCGCGCTCCGATCCGATCGGGAAGCGTTAGGTCCCGCCTCGACGAGTGGCATCCAGGGAGCCACGGACGCGTCCGCGTCGCCGTAATTCTGTTCGAGGTCCTGCCGTAGCACGGTTAGGCCCACACGGCCACGCCGTCCCACGGTGCGGGTGAGTATACCGAGGCTGAGCCACCCCCAGACGGTCAGCGCCCCCCAGAGCGTCCAGCAAGCGGTCACCGCGGAAGTGGCGGCCGTAACGCGGCCCAAGGCGACCAGCATGCTGGAGACGAGGAGCAGGAATAGTCCAAATACCGTGATCAGCACGACGCGGCGCGCGGCGCGACGGAAACGCTCCACGTGCAGGGAAACGGGGGAGCCGCTGCTTTGTCGGATGATGATTGCCATCAGCAGCAAGGCGGCCGCAATAAGGAACTCCGGGACACCGAAATCGCCGAACGCTATCACGGTCCGCGGCACTGCAAATAGCCAGATAAGTACCGCGCACAGCGCGACGGCGAGCAGACAGACTGCCAGGTTGAGGAGCCAACTACTCCGTCGGGACGCAAGCACCGTGCTCGGCCCTCCAATAAACATGGCAGCGAGCCAGAAGGCGATGACGAAGGCAGCATCGGTCGGAGCTCTGCCGGTCAAATGCAGGAGTGGAAGAGCGAGAAGGAAAAGAGGCACTACCCAGTCGGCCGTACCGTGCCTCCACAGCCAGGTACTGATGCAGATCAAGACGCACGCGCTGTTCACCAGCGTGTTCGCAAGGTTCTCGTCCTCCAACCACAGGAGCGGATGTAGGCCGGGCACTGCCCCCCGGTTCGCATCTGAGGCGTGAGCAGTCAGAAGCAACCCCACTGCAAGGGCGGCGACGAGGTGAACCGTACCCGGCGTGGCTCGTCCGAGGGCACCATCCCGCCACGCGGGCCTTCCTGGTCTTCCCGACCCTGACGTTGGCCGTCCGCGCGGCACAAGGCTCTGGAGCACTCCGACCAGAACCGCCAGGAGTGCCAAGAGGAGCACAGTCCAGCCCGCAAAGGAACTGCGGAACGTAAGGGTGAAGTTTGCGGCATCCTGGGCGATCGGTAGGACCACCAACCAGGGTCTCGCATAGCTCAGTGGCAGCTTGCCGAACGCGGAATTGAGAGATGAGTTGACGGCGTTCACGAACCACGGCAGCGCAGCCGCCAGGATCAAGCCCGCGCCGGCGAGGAGCGCAAGAGCCACTGCGACATCGCGAATGCCTGAAACGGCTGCTGTCACTGATCGCTGTGGCGGAGGGAGCTGTGCGGCTGCCACAACCAGCACACCGAGCGCGGCCAGCATCCATATCGGCGGAAGGACATCTTGGGGAACCTGACCGACCAGAACGACGAGGGCAGCAATGACAGGGAGGGACAAGGACAGGCGGCGGACCCATTCGGAGACCGGAACGAGACTGCACACGAGTGCTCCGACCGACCCGAGAAGCACGCTGGTCATCGCTGCGAGGAGGCCGAGCCCGACGAACCCAGTCGCCAAATCCTTCGGGATGAACGATGCCAGCGACGACTCCGGCATGATGCTGAATTCCAGAACGGCAGCGACGGCGGGAATCGGTGCGAGGGCCCACATCGGGAACCACGCCAGGGAGAACGGCACAAACGATCTCGCTTCACCTGACCGAATCCACATTTGTCGGAGAACGCATAACCGCATGCCTGCTACCGCCGCAATAGCCACCGCTGGCACGAAGATCGACCACTGATCGGGACTGGTTAACGTCTGACTGACGTCCACGCCGAAAACGGTCGACGGGACTGCGAGGGCGGACAGGGATGCGAAGTCGAGTGCCAGATCCACGCCAATGGTGACGATCACCGCCGCCAGAACGACTACCTCCGCGCGTGCAGCGAAACGGGTCGTGGCGATGAACGCGCCCGACAACCCGACCGCGAGGAACATCGGATCAGTACCCACGGTCAGGAAGGCAGCCACCAAAATCGCCAGGCAGAAGAGCACTGCCGAGCTCGTCACTGCAGCGCGCATTGGGCGCCGTCTAAACACAAGCGTGAGGAGGGCCGTCATCGTCAAGATGGAGCCAACGGCATTCCAGAGCTGCGTCGCCACCGCTGTGTTATCAGGCGCGCTGGTCAGCTGGCTGAAACACAGTCCGATCGCGAGAGCCACGGAGGCGGCACCTAGTCCCAGCGGCCGGTCGGAGATCAGACGAGGTGTCCATATCGACCAGCAGATCGAAAGCACCACTGCAAAGAGCGATGGGAGGGCTCCCAGCCACGTAAGGGGCTCTACGGAACGGGTGAGCAAGCCGGGCACTACGAGCCCGAGGATGATGCTGAGTCCGGCATATGCGAGTGCGAGCAGGGTCGGTGCCCAGAGCGCGGCGTGCGGCGACTGTGGTCCTAGCACCAACGGCGCGTCGAGTGCGGATGTACCCTGATCCGGATCAACCGGAAACTTGTGGACGTCGAAGCCCACGAAGGCTTCTACGTCGCTACGGGCGGTCAGGAGCACAACCCTGCGGTTCGGCCAGATCTCCTCCCAGCTGCGCAGAATGCACGAAACCCGGCGCAACTCCTGAGCTGCCCATGAGCGCTGCGTGAGGTCGATGAGAAACAGAATCTGCCGCTCTCGATCCCACTTCGAGAGCCTGCCAGCACGGGCCAGGCTCCCGAACCGACGCAACCCCGCATCAACTTCCAGCCCGAATTCGCCGCTGCCCTCTGGCCTCACCGTCACTACAGGCAGCGCCATCGGCGCTGCCTGACGAATCAGGGCGCGCTGCACGCGCTGCGCCTGCCGGGGACCGGCCACAATCGCCGACCGAGACGGGATGTGTGCCGGATCGACGCCGGCCCACGGTCTGCCCGTCCAATTGCCTGCATCCCAAGATCGTCGGAGCCACACCGCTTGAGCGACGCCAGAGGCTACTGTCCGCCGAACAACGGGAAGTATCAGCACGCCGAATGCCGCGGTAGCTACATAGAGCGCAGTCTCCCGAATATCGGAGTATTTCGTGTCGGGCCATACGCGCCGGGCGAGATCCGAAGCCCCGGGCGCCCAGGCCAGAAGTAGCGTCAGTCCCACCACGAACAGGCACAGCAAAATGCGCAACCAACTGGTCCATTTGAGCTTCACGTCCACCACGCTTTTGTTGAGGCATTCTCACTTAGTCGAGACTCTAGCGGAGCTCGCTTCGCACCTCTACATGTGCGCCGCCGCTTCCCGAGCACGCAATTTTTTGTACGTCGCCAATCTCGGCAGGGGCGAATGTCGCGTCACGCTCGGAAGGGCCGATCATCGCATCGAAGCTCTCGCCGCGAACGTGCCCGATACGGAAATGTCGCCAGGAATGTTCCCCCACCGGCATCGCCACCCCCCCGCCGTGCGTTACCCCGCCGCAAGTGACTGCCGCGATGTTCGACCTTCTGGCCGCCGCCGGGTTCACCGGTGGGCAGGTGTTGGAGCCCGGGTGCGGTTCCGGCCGATTCATGGCGGCCGCGTCGGCGCCCCGGGGCTCGATAACGCGCTTGCCGTTACGGGCGTGCCCGCGTCGTACCCCGTCCAGTGTCGTTGGGACCGATGCGACCATGGCCGATGGGAGGTATCGTCTGCGCTTGGCGATGAGCGTGGTCTTCGCTGATTTCGTGAATACTCCGCACTATGGCCTTGAGAGGATCGGCTCCCGCTCTTAGCATGTGCCCGCGTCCCATTGCCAAAGGAGCGTGAGGACGAACCTTCTCGACGCATTCCGCGAACGCCCGGTCCGCCGTCAAGAAGACGTCGCACTCGGGAAGGTAGGTTGCGATCTGATTGTCCACAGGAGTCCCCTTGGTGGTCTTGCGCGTCGCTTGAACCAAGCCGAATGCCCAGCGAAGCCACGCGAGGGGGACATCTGGAGGAAGGAGTTGTCTTGCCCACATGACGAACCATTCCTGCCGTCGAACTGCTTCCGGGTTTATCCATGGCCCGAGCCAATCGTTCTCAGCGCTTCCCGGACTCATTAATACCTTCCACCACCGGGCTTCACCTTCTGCCTGCCAGAGCTGAAGGGGGCGCCCATGCCACCATGGGGTGGGCGCCGACGGGATCACGTTCAGGTCAAACGAGACATGCTCGAAGTGCCTGCCCTCCTCAGCTGAGTGGCTTCTCACCTCTGCAGACTGCCGGCGGGCAAGGTCGAGATCCGCCTGTCCCATGAGTCGAACGCGCGCTGCTTCTCCGTCGGGGTCTCGGCGAACTCGCCTCCACCACCCAGACTGCCAATCCGCTTTCAGGTGTTGCCACTCCACGCGGTCGGGCCGAGGGTTGAGCCAATCTTCGTGCAAGCGGGAGATTGCCCGCCTAAGCTCCTCCGCCTCCTTGAACGCTTCGGGCATAAGTCGCTCCCACGACTGAAGTGTCATCGCGCGAACGAGACGCCTCCTAGCAGCCGAGTTAGGGGTGCGAAGCGCTTCGTTCACAACAGCAGGGCAAGCGACAATCCGCACGCCGCACGCTCGCGCCTCAGTCCGCACTTCCTCCACGCCATCATTGTCGACAATGAGCGCCCACACGTTGCTGTCCGGCATAAGACGAGGTATCCCCACGCGAACAAGCTAGCGCGCTGCTGGCGCCGTTTCGATCTGTGGCACTTGCTGTGGTCGAACGTTGTGCGGCCAACTAGGTAGAGAATGCCCATCTAGCGCGAGACGTGACAGCAATTGCTAATTCTTGAGCCAGTTCGACTTGTCGTGTTCTACCTGGGCGTGGGCAGAGTCCGTGCGATGGCGACGCGACGGCGGTCAGCCCTCCGTGTCAGCCGGGTTGAAGTCCAGAGGCGGGGCGTGTCAGCTGGAGTCGAAGTCCGCTCGTCGCTGCCGGACGCGTTCGCGTGCCCGTCATGCCGATAACGCCGGCAACCGCCCACGCAAGCTTGGCCGGACAATGTCCTTCCACGGTGTTGCCACTAATCGCGACCTGAGAGATCAAAAGGCACCTCCTCGTCACTGGCTCGATCCTTCGGAGAGGTCAAGCAGCGAAATGCCTTCGCGCACTTCCAGCGGATCCGTTTTCGCGCTGCCAACAGGTCCTCTCGGTTCGTGCCCGAGTCGATCGCGAAGCGCCGCCATCAGTGGCGTCGTCTCCAGCCATTCGTTGAGGTCGCCGTTTGGCTCCGCAAGGACGAAGAGCTCAGGCGCACGCGTCTGCAGCAGTGCGATAACTGCGCGCGCATATTCGGACGACATTCGGCACACCCGGTGCGGGCGACGAAAGATGTCGATCCAGACATCGTCCTGCAGGACGACTCTGGCATCGAGGATGCCCGGTGGACGGGCGTCGAGCTCGAGGAGCGGAGCTGCAGACGCCGCCTCGGTTCCATTAAGTCGAACGAAGCGAAGCGTTCGCGTGTACCCCTCGATCACTTGACGAGGCTGTACATCTCGATCCAGAGCAGCTTCGACGACCGGCCCCGGGTTGAGTTGCCACATGTGAGCGAGTTCACGGACAAGGTCCCACTGCCATTCCTCCGAGCTATTCATCGCAGCCTCCCAATCCGATTGACAACGCACGACTGCCCGGTTAGAACTATAGACATGCGAGATAAAGCAGACAATCACCCCCCGAGATCTGTTGCCCGTGATCGACTCATGGAGGAGCGATGTGATGTTGGAGTTTCTCCCAAAGGACCGCGGGCTCTACGCGGTAACGACCCAGACGGGGACCTCGTACATATTTGACCTCGAAGCCGGCACGGTGACCAGGGAACTAGGGCCGCGGTCCCATCCGAACATCAATGACGGGACTCGACCGATCCGCTCGGTTGTCGTCTGCAAAGTCGGCGTCAATGGATGTTGGACCATGGAACCCGATAATGCGGAGACTGACTACTACTGGCAGATCACTACGCCAATCGTCCGAATCGAACCGCTCGCGAGACTCGAGAACGTCAATGGCGACTGACACGTCTGGGCTCGCGATGTATCTCACGGATCGGCTTGGCTCGTGGAGCACCTCGTGGCTTGCTGCCGCCTCCGACGCGATGGATGCATACGTCTGGGGAGAACGATTCGAGCGGAGCCCGAACGATCGAAGCCCCACCCCAGAGCAAGTGGAGAGGCTGACAACAGCGTACGAAGCTTGGAACATCGTCATCCGGGAGGCCGACGACTGGGGAGTTCGCCGGTGGTTCAACGACTGGAATGAGAAACTTGCGTCCGCTCCGATTGACGCAATCAGGGCCGACCGCCACCAAGATGTGCTAGACGCGGCCCGCGCTGCTCGCCCGATGACAGTGTCACACACGGACCAAGCCTGGCGGGAGGCACACGAGGCGGCCCGAAAACGATGGATGCACGCGAAAATGCCGCCCCGCGATGAGCCCTCGGAACCGTCCGAGTCTGGGGCATCCGGGGGCCGCTTCTGAACCTGGAGGCTCCGCCGAAAGCGGATCTGCACGAAACCGCTGCGCTGCCAATGACCGTGAAGGCCGCTCTTGTCGGTTGAGTCGACGGTAGAGCCTGCGTCTTCGTCGCTCGAGAGCCTATCGGGAGGGTCGGAGTCGGCCCCGATGCAAGCTGCGCGAAGCCGGGCCGGTCTGCCCTAATTGCGGCGGACAGACCTCACCTCAGTCAACTATTCCCGGCCAGACCGACCCGATTGCTCGTTCGAGTTTCGCGATCGTGATGAGATCGGGCCAGGACTCGCCTGCAAGAACCATCCGCAACACGTTGTGATCAATCTCCGCAGCACGCGCAGTAGCTCGAACACTGGATTGGCCCATCCGCGTCCGAATGTTCACGACCAGCCGGCGCGCTGTTTCCGACACGGGGTCGGAGCGCTTCTCCCACGGCCACCCTTCAGGGTTACCCCCATTTGGGCTCGGACGGATTGGGCGGGGCATACGGTAAAAGGTAGCGGGCGAGCCGCGCGGACTTGTGCAGCGTTTCGGTGAGGCGACAGCATGAATCTGGATTCGACGCTTGCGGTCTCGCCCCGACTCAGTCGCGCTCGGATTCCCAAATCGGCGAACCCGCAGGGTCCGGCCACACCGTTTGTCGGTACCCGAGTTCAAATCTGATCAGCTCGAAGCTGTCTGGTAGGGCGCCTCTGACGATTTCGGCCACACGATCGGGGTCAAGTCCGGTCTTCTCCGCTACGGCCGCGAGGTGGTCTCCGCCGATGACCGTCCGGATGTTCCGGTTCACGCGCCGCGCGAGATCCTCGCCGTCGAGGGAGTGATCATTCATGCGCCCCCTCTGCGCTGATTCCCGCCTGCTGTGTTTTATGATTGCAGGTCGTCTATACTTCTAACCAGTTCTGAGATTGCCAGAGATCAGCTCGACACTCAAGCGGGAGGGCGAATGGACAGCATTCCGTCGCATGCAGCTGGCGATACTTCACGATTCGGACCCGCCTACACCGAAGCCGGTATATGCCAGCAGCTACGGATCGAGCCGTGGCAATTGAATGCTCTCGTCGATGACTACCTACTCTTCCGAGTGACCTTGAACGACGGACAGACTGTCTATCCAGCCCTTCAAGTACTAGACGGCTCGATCCTCCCCCGGCTTGACGCTGTCCTTTGCGAGTTGGCGGAAGGCGTCGAGGACCCCGAAACATGGTGGAGCTGGCTTCTTGGCCGCTTGTCCGGAGCCGACATACGTGCAAGGTGGGAGTTGTTACGAGATGGGGAAGCAACCGCCGTCATCGCGGCAGCGGGCAGATCTGCGTGGGCTTGGCGGCAATGAAGCAGTCGCAGGCCAACCCCGCCTCAAATCATCAATCAGACGGCAGCCCGGATCAGGCCGAACGGAGACGCTCGATCGGCGTTGCGATCATAGACGCCGACCTTCGGTATCGCACTGGCTTACAGGTCGTACTAGCGCGCGACCCGGCCCTGCTTGTGCTTGGCCCCTTCGACGACGTTCCCGAGTTCGAATCCTCTGGGTGCAGGCCGGAGGTGAGCCTTATCTCCGAGGCTGAGGTCCTCAGGACCACCGACTCAAGCCGACTTCCGCGGCCCTACATCGTGATGCCCAGAGTGCGGCGCCGCGGATCGCCGCAGGTTCGCCCGGGCAGCGTCTCAGCGGTCGTGCCCCGATCAGCACCGATCGCCGAGCTTTTAATCGCAATCCATGTGACAGCGCGCCGACCATAGCCCTTCGCCGATGTGGCCAGTATGCTGCCCATCATGGGCGCGCTTTTCGGAGCGAGAACGGATTTGCTCGGCGGCAGGCAGGTTGAGCCGGCCACCGGGAAAATCGGCCGCCCTCTTTCCTGGCTCTCCTTCACTCTTTTTGCGCGCCTTACGGCCCTCGATCGACAATCCACGTCGCGGCCAAGCGCCGCAGGGAGGTCGAAAGAGAATGTCGTATGGGAGATTGCGTCACTTTGACGCGTTCCGTCACGTCCTGCCGCTCGACGAGCCATCCATCCACTGGCTAGACACTGCGGGGGACCGGCACGAAGTGCGCGCTTCATCGGATGCCCTCAGGGCACCGTTAGAGCAAGCTGTGCCCTGTCGCCGGGGCGCCAAATTTCAGGGGCAGTCAAGCTATTTTGGGCACTACCTTTTTGCCCAGACGGGCCAATGGCTCTGGTTCGAATCGAAAGCCGAGGAGAACGCGCTGCGGCTGCTCGACCATATTGCGAGCCTGAGCGCTCTGTCCACACAATCGTTCTGTCTCGTGCATCCAGACGGGCTTCGACACGTCCCGGATTTCTTCGGTCTCTCGACGGACGGGGAACGAATCGTTTATGACGTGCGCCCAGAAGAGCTACGCAATGACGCGGTCGAACAATTCCGACGAACCGCAGAGATCTGCTCCCGGATTGGCTGGACCTACCAAGTCATGACTGGCGAGGACAAGAGCGTCCCTGCGCAAAACGTCAAACTTCTGGCCAACTTCAGAGCTCCTGACTTCCGGCCGTCCCTCGAAGTTCATGAAGTCGTTCGAGGGGCCCTAAGCCGCAACCCGTTCATGACCTGGGAAACGTTCTTCGACGCTTTCGGGCACCAAGTGAGCTACCCCGATATGTACGCCCTCATGTGGCAGCGAAAAGTTGGTTACACGTTCGGAGCACCGATTGGCCCGCACACAAGGGTTTGGTGGGTGAAGGGGGCATGAACGGGTACATCACCCTGGGTGTGTCCATTCACTTCCGAGGCCACGAAGTCGTTCCGCTCTCAGAAACGGATGGTGTCATCCGAATCCACGACCTCCAAAACGACACGGAGTACGACGTCCTTGGCGAAGAAATTCTGGCCGAGCGTGCCGAAGCACAGCCCGCTATCGAAAGCATTAACCGGGTCTCGGGTTTTGCGAGGTCGCTGACCACCGAGCCTTGGAATCTCGCGGTCCACCTCGAGGAAGTCTTGTCCGGCGCACCCTTAGAACCCGGGGGCGCGCCACGTGCCCAATACCAACCTGACGTGCCGATGATGAAGCGTCAGGCCAGCAAGAGGGAGGAACTGGAACAGCTGGGGTTCCCAATGAGCCTGCGCACCCTCCAGCGCCACCTGTACGGCTACCGCGACCTCGGAGAATCCTGGCTCTACGACCGTCGGCGGCTCCCCCTCAAAGATCCGCTGCGCAACGTGTCCCCTCTTTTGAGAGAAGCCATCGAGTCGACCAAACACACGCTGACGACCCAATCGACCCATACTCTCGCGTACTTTCGGGAGGAGATCCGGCAAGAACTGAACCGTCTCGGCGGCGAGAATGAGCGGCTCCCATCGGACCCCACCCTCCGGCATTACCTCGAGTTGATCGGTGGGCCTGCCGATCCCTTCGGCACAGCAAAGCGTCGCCACAGCGACTCGAATCGTCCTACCTCAGCCAACAGAGCAAGTGCGGTTCCTGACGTGCCCGGCTCGGAAGTACAAATTGACACGAGCCGGTTCGACGTCGAGGTGCTGGACGGGCTCAAGAACCGCCGGACAACCGCCCAATTGGCTCTCATGATCGATAAGAGCACCCGCTGCATCGTAGGAACAACCGTCCGGCTCAGGAGCATGCAGGGCATCGACATCGCCCTGATGATCGTCGAGTCTTGCATGCCGCGCCGTGTCCTTCCCTTAGACAAGGCTTTGGCTGAACGACTGGTTGCGGGCGCCTGGCGCCGACACTTCGGAGAAGAGCTACCCGAGACTCGGCTGCCATTTATCCGTCCCCGCACGATCGAATCCGACAATGGTGCCGACTACCTGTCGCAAAGCGTGTCCAGTGCGATGAAGTTGTGCGGCATCAACCACACCGAAGCGCGACCTCGCACGCCAACCGACAAATCGCTCGTCGAGCGTGTCTTCGAAACTATAGAGATGGAGTTTGCCCAGTACATGCCCGGGTACCTGGGCTCGGACGTCACGAACCGAGGGGACCGGACGCCGGACGGCCAACTACTGACCGTATTCGAGCTCGCCGAACTTTTCCATGTTTGGTGCGCGCACGTCTACCAGAACACGCGCCATTCCGGGCTTCGGTCACCGTGGCGGCCTTCAACGCCACACTCACCGAACACGATGCTGACCGCGCTCCGCGAGTTCTACCCGGAAAGGCCCCTGCCAGTACCGGCCGACTACCTGCCGCGAATTGCCAGCGTGACCCAGAGGGTCATTGCTCTTAGCGGTATTCAGATCAACTACCGGGTATACGACTCCCCTGAACTCGACCCGTTCCGCCTGAGATTGTCTCCAATCACGGGGACCTCAAGCTGGCCAATCCACTATCACCCCACAGACCTTGGCCAAGTCTGGGTGATTCCACCCGGCGGGAACCCCATCGTTGCGCCTCTGAAGGACCGCGATCGGTTCTTTCGGCCATTCGCCGAGGAGATCGATGCGGAAGCGAGACGCATCGCGGCCGAGGCCAGAGAACTATCTCGAGCCGACCAGCACGAGCTTGCCCATGAGCTAGCAATGGCCGCGAAATCCCAGGTGCGGGCTCGGGAACGGCATGAAGCGCGTACGCACGCTGCTATCAAACTAGACCCTGGCTACTCGCCACCTCCGATCCAACCCGACCCGCATGCAATTGGTAAGGCGCCGACCGAGGAGCCTTTCTTCACTCCCAAGGTGGTTCAGCCTGAGCTTGACGATGTGGAACCGGACCTGTGGTAGCCGCCGACCAGACGCTTCTCGAACTGCGAGCTGGGCTTTACTCGCACCTGGCGCCAACCCCTGAGTTCAAACTTCCGCCGATCGACGAGTTCGAAGACTGGGATGACAAGGCCAAGGCGGAGTTCAACCATCAGCGGATCGTGCGCCTCGGGCGCGACCTCACCATAACCACGCCGAGCATGGTCAAGCTGCACCGAGAGTTGCTGCTCACGTCCGTACTGAATGAGGAACGCGCACGCGGCCGATCCGGCTTCGTCATCAATGGACTTCCCACCAGGGGCAAGACCACCCTGTGCCTGGAGGCGATGCGTTTCTTCTACACCGCCTACCGCCGACAGCGAGACGGCGTCGACCTGGCTGATGCGCTACCGATCGTATACATCTGCCTGCCAGCACATATCACGCCCAAGGCGGTAATCGAACGCGCTAGCAGATTCATAGGGCTCCCTGAGGGCAGCTACACGCTCGAATCATTGCAAGCCAGGGTCGTCAACAACATGGTCACCCACGGCACCCGACTGGTGGTTGTGGACGAGATCCAGAACCTCACGACGCGCTCCTTCGTGGGCATTGAATCATCCCGAGTTCTCAAGGACCTCATCGAGCAAACATACGGCTGCACCTTCATCCTCGCGGGCTCCGACGCCGGCCAATCCGCTGTCATGCTCGGAGACCTGGGATTCCCGGTCCTCGCGAGATCTCAACTGATCGAGCTCACCGACTACAACGCCGACGCTTCCGGCGTGACCGAATGGCACCAAGCCCTCTCCTCATTTGAGCGCAGGCTCGGTCTCTTCGGCCAGGAGCCGGGCACGCTGCTGGAGCTCAGCCGCGCCATCTTCAAGCGCACCAACGGGCGCATCTCCGCAGTCAATGAACTACTCCGTCGGGCCGCGGCGCAAGTGATCCACTCATCGACGTCGCCGCAGAGCGAAGTCATCACTCAGGAGGTCCTCGACCAGACTTTCCTGGACGCAAAGTCGCCTAATCAGGGCCGGCCATGAGCGTCGACGAGTTTGGCGTTCGCAGCCTTCCCTGGATACCTCGAATAACGCACCTCGAGACAGCGGTCAGTTACGCTCATCGGCTAGAAGCTGCCAACTTCGTCCCCCATGGCTTCGTGGCGAGGATCGCGCAGATGGTTCGGGCCAGCTCATCCGAGCAGCTAACTAGTGAAGATGCGTTCCACCGCGCCCTCGATCTTCTGACGGCCGGCCGGTGGACACGAGCCCAATCCGCCTTCAAGTCATCCTCTGCGCGCCTGTGTACGCCCTCGGAAAAAACGGAACTTGCCCACGCGTTCGAGCGGCAAGCCTCATGCCCTCGATGTGTCCCGGGTGAATACGCGTCAACCACTGGCCACTGGTTCCCGCTGATCTGCAGTCGTCACAAGATGTGGCTGCATCCCGGGAACGCGGGAGCAACTGTAAGAGGGACCACCCGACAGGCCCACTCTCGCCTTCAACGCCTGCTTCGACGTCACCCCGGAATCTCCTGGAAGTTCTTCGGGGCGGCATGGGAGGTAGCGGAACTCATCCTGAACCAGCTCGGCCGAGAGGTCGATTCCCAGGACACCTTCGTCCTGACTGTATCTCTCCTTACCGTGTACTTGCATACTCGTGGACACCTTGCGGATACCCGCCTCACCCTTCGCCAAATTTACGAGCAATGCGAGGAGCGGCTGGCACAACTACCTGACGATGTGCGCCAACCAGTACTCGATGCCGTCTGGCAAATGAACTATTCCAACTACGTGGCACAGTACGAATGGCTCACCAACCGAAATGACGATGTCCTCGCGCTAGTCGGCGGCAGTAACCACCTGCGCCTAACCGGCGCCATCCACTATCCCCTTGAGCCGCCGAGCCGATACTTGACGCTAGTCCGATCCTCTATTGCTGACGAGGACGTCGCATATCGAGTGCGTCATGCAGTCGTGCGTAAAGGCCACCAGGGGCGCAGAGACAACCTCAGATTCATTTGCTCACAAGGTCATGCCACGGCACGGTCAGCAGATTCGATCGCCAGCACCCGGTATCGCGAAGACGAAGGGTGCCCCGTGTGTATGGGGTTTATTCGCAGGCGCGGCGTCAATAGCATCTACGAACTTGCACCTCGAGACGCCGCTCGGTGGGACGTTATCAAGAACGGTGGCCCACCCCCCGGGAATCTACCCTTCACCAACGGTTCTTACTTCTGGTGGCGATGTGAAGAGGGTCACTCGTATCGCGCGACCGTTAGAGCCCAGCTGGAACGCCACCTCTGTCCCGAATGCCACCGCAGCGGAGGAGGAGTCACCGATACCTACAACGTGGCGCACTCGTTCCCCGAGGTCGCAAAAATGTGGTGGGCAGACACGTACGCGCCAGTCACCCCGGACGTCCTCCCGCCTCATTCCAAGCAGTGGTTTTGGTGGCACTGCACGGATTGCCATCAGTACTTTTACGAAGAAGTGGCAAGACTGGTCTGCATTCGGAGCTGCCCGTACTGCGCGGGACGGGAGACGATGCCTGGCCTTAACGACATCGACGTCAGTAACCCTTGTCTCTCACCCTTTTGGGACGACGAGGCGAACGGATTCCCCTCGTACCTCGTGGGCCCTGGCCTCACGTGGCGTGCTCGGTGGCGGTGCGAAGAGGGGCACGAATACCTTGCTTCGCACAATGAGGCTGTGGGCAACGTTCGACGATGCCGCGCATGCGCGAGAACCGTCCTGATTCAAGGCGTTACCGACATCGCTCACGCGTACCCAGAATGGCGTGACCTATGGGATCCGGCGCTCAACCTGGGACTGCAAGCTGATTCCGCCCTGGCTGCCGGCGATGCCATTCACGGGTGGAGGTGCGACAAGGGGCACCCGTATTGGAAGTCGATACGCGACATGCGTCGCAACTCTGAGTGCTCAGTATGCCTGAACAAACGGTGCCTGGCACACGTCAACGACCTGCGATCCCGGTACGGACCTGTCGTCGACGATTGGGACATAGCTGCGAATCTCGGCCTATCTCCCGAACTTGTCCTACCCGGCAATCGCCCTCGGTTCTGGACGTGTCTTCGAGGGCACACTCGATGGGAACGCCCTATCAATCGCCGACGCACGGGAGGGTGCCCCGATTGCCCGAAAGCTGACAGGGTCGCCTTCGCCTCAGCCAGCTGAAGCTCTCCGAAGGGCGCGCGGAAGCAAGGGTTGCTCGTGGAATACCAGTAGCTCGGCTTGCGAGAGTCGAGCAGAGACTTGTTGCAGGCCCGTCGTCAGTTCAGCCGACCATACTGCTGAGGTTTGGTCTGCGATTAAAGATTCGCCACGTGGCTTTCCTTCGCCAACTCGGGCTTGTTTCTACAGAATTCTCACGCTACACAGGACTTGTCTTAGGCAACTCTGGACCAGAGCAGCACGTGAAAGAGGATTTGAACAGCATCTTCCCTTAGGAGCCGGAGCCGGTTGCGGGGCCGTAGAGCTGCCGGTGCCCTCGAACTCGACCGCAGACACTAGTCCACTGAATCGAGATCCAAGGCCGGATTAGAGAAACTCCGAGTGCTGAGGGACCTGCCCAGGACGGAGCCCCGCGAGTATCTGCTTGTGCTCAACGGCGAGGCCTGGCGATCGGCCTCCTCTCGATCGCGTCGCAGCCGCGGCACGGGCCAGCCAGTCCCCGACATCGCCTCCGCGCCGATTGCTCTCTTGTATGAATTCTGCAAGAGTCCACTCGGGTCGGCTCACCCACCACGGCACTTCGACCTCTCCATGCGGGTCAGGACGTTTGGATCGAAATATAGGGCTTCCGAACGTTTCTATGATCGGTAGGTTCCTCAATTCGTCGTCACTAAGCAGCAGCGACCTCGTGCCGAGCATGTACCCCTCGACGTAGCAGGCGTCGAAATACCTGCGGTCGGCTACAGTTTCGGCGAAGGAGTGGGCGTATTCGCTCACGGTTTGCCGAACTTGCTGTGGGTCTGAGTACTCACCCTTGTGGCGCATCAGCCTCACACGACCGAGAGCGGCGAGAATCCCGTCCTGATAGGCCTGCGTAAATCCTCCGAATACATTGGGGTTCTCGAGAAGCTTTTCTGAGGCAACGTGCGCCGCTAGAACAGCGCGATGAATCCATTCGGCACGATCCAGGCGCTCGTCCGGGATGTGGTGGCCAGAATCTTCCAGCCTGCGCTTTAGCAGGTGCGCAAAATGACCGCCATCAGTCTTCAGATGTGTGAGGCCGAAGTCGACCGCGCTACCCGTATCCACAGGCGTGACGATGAATGCGTGACGTCGGAAGCGTCCCATTCGTTCGATCACCGAACGATATATGCTCTCGAAATCGGAATCCGTGAGCGAGTAACCAACGAACAGAATGACCTTGGTCGCCAGAAAATCACGCAGCTTAGCCCCCATGACCGATCTCGCGAGGTCTTCCTCTCTGCTCGTGTAGTCGGAGGTGGTAGCGACGATGCTTGACAAGTTCGACATAGAGCCGTGCAGCTTCAAGACTCGACGCCCAGGCAGGTCAAAGAAGGCGAAGTCCTCATCAAGGACGAAAGGCCGAGCTCCGGAAAATCGCTCGAAGAAGTCGTCCCAATTGGTCGTAAGGATCGCGTTGAGCTGCGAGATGCTCGCTATTTCGCTGTGGAACGCTGTCGTGTTGCTTTGCAGGGATTGAAACGTTGACACGTAGTCGATCCTGTCAAGCATCGCCCGGATTAGCTCCCGCCGCCCAAAGGCGTCCTCGAACTCCTGCATCACTTCGGGGAATGACTTGCCGCTCGGCTCGTCTCGCAACCGAGCTTCCACCTCCTCGTAAAAGGTTTCCGGAAAGAGCTGAGGCCTCTCGGTACTGATGCCAGCCCCAGCAAAGACGACAAGATCCCGATTCTTGGCGGCTTCCACCAACTCGTCCGGTATGTCGATAGGGAAATGCGTGCCGCAGACGGCGCAACCTTCGTGAAATGGGGCAGACGCAAGCGAAGTCATTGTTTGCTCCCTACTGGGCAGTTCCATTGATGTTTGCGAAAGCCGTCGTCTGGTCGAGCACGACTTAGCGCCACACGCCGAATTTGAACTTTCCGCTGATGTCTTCGTCAGGTTAGTTCGGTGCCCGGACCACTCCATCCAGGGTCACACACTCCGTCACGATAAGCCGTCGCATCCTGACCTAAAAGCCGTCGCGGCTGTGTTCAACTCTAGTCCTGAGGATGGTCGCATCTAGTCCGATGCGCCACAGGCGGGTCCGAGAAGACGGCCAATGCAGGACTCGTGTGGTTGTTCGAGTAACCCTGGACTTGTCTCATTTGGTTGATGCCAGTAGAAGAGTGCGCCTGAACAACTCAGGCTACTCTTGCCGAATCTGGGCCGTCGCGCCGTCTAGCTAATCGATGCGTGGGCGTTCGAACTCTCCACTCATGCGGTCCCGTTCCCCGCAGCTTCGCTTCCAATAGCCGTCCCGGCGACAGCGAACGACAGTTTCCTTCAGCGTGCGCTTGCAAGCACCGCGTCAGTACTGGAAACGCTTCCTTCGAGCATCTTCCTGACTCGACCCGTCGCACCTCGAACTGGGTAGTAAACCGCGTTGCCGCCGGCGCGACCCTTCACGATCAGATCGGCGCCTATCAGCAGGTCAACAACTTGCGGAACTAGCGCACGCAGCCTTCCATCCAGGCCCCTCGTAAGTGCACTGTCCTTACGTCCCGAACCGGACTGCATGTACACCTTTTTCAGGACGCTGAGCAACACACGCTGTCGAGCCGAGAGTCCGGGCGTGGCGAGAATTCCACGCGTTGTCTTGGACGATGGGTCGAACTGATCAAAAGTGCAACTTGAAAAATGCCCCTGCGGGAGCGATTCATAACTTCCCGCGCCTCGAACCACTCCAAAATCACATTTCGTGAATGTCGGCAGCGACCGATCGCCGTCGTACTCGGTGACGTCAAGCGTTGCCACTACGCAGTTCACGAATGTTAAAGGGCCTAAGTCTTCATCAACATCGGCGAAAACTACTTCCTCGAGGTACAACTCGCTGAAGACAAGCGAGGGCCAAGTCCCAGTTTCGCCAAGCTCAAGCGCGAGGCGCGCTAAGTCGAGCACCAGGGCCTCGCTGTGTGCTCGGGATTGCAGCCTGCTCGCCATTGCGACCGTTTGCGATCCGGTAACCCCTGCGCTCCGTGCGCGAACCTCGCATACAGCAATGCCGAGCGAGCTCAGCGGGACTATCGTCGGCTGCAGTTCTTCGAGCGCTTGATCGGCGCCACGACCGATCACATAGTTCACAACGTCGCCAGCACCAGCTGCGTTTGCGAGCGCAGGATCGATTAGATGCCTCGAACCGTCAGTTTCGTCAAGAACGCCCAACCCAGGCAGGCGCTGAAGGAGCTGGTACGAGCCCTCGTCAGGCGAGTAGCCGCAGACTTGCGCAAAGGCAAGAGCAAGATCTTCCTTATATATCGGACCGGTGCCGTCATTGCGCCCACGCGCGACCGTCGCAAGCCGCTCCAAAATGCGCCGCACGGTCGCGCCGTCGACGCCGAACTCCATTGTGGCTTCACGATCGCAAAGCCGCTCGAGGAGTAGATCCCATCCCTCGGCTGGGCCGATTTCGGAGCTTGCCTCTGCCAAGGGTTTGATGACACCGGAAGTCGCAAGGTAACCGAGCAGCAGCGGGCGCGACGGAAGCCATTTCGGCAAGGAACCGCTCCAGCCGTGTTGCTCAAGGTACGTCGACACCTGCTGGTCGGAAAACTGATCGGTCGAAAGTTCGAGGGGGCTTCGACTCCCGAGTCCGAGTCCTGAACGCATCTCGACGGTGCTATCGAAAAAATGCCGACGACCGGTTATCAAGATCCCGCACCCTATCGGCGACTGCTCAACGAACTTGCGCACAAGTTCTACGGAGCGCCGCCGAATGTCGCGAAGTTCCGTTGCTTGGCCCAACCAGCCCGTCGTAGCTATCTCATCGAACCCATCAAGCAGAAGTGAAACTTCACCCGCCCGCCACGCTCGGACCAACTGCGTTCCACTGCTGAAACCAAGTCGCGTAGCGTGACGCCGTATAGCCTCATCGGGCTCTGTCTGGCCTTGGTGGTCGCGCAGGTTAAGAGTGAGTGGAAACTTCAGAGTTGTCTTTTGCATGCTCGCGGCCGCCAGCCGACGATGCACTTCTCGCAGGGTCATACTCTTGCCGGCGCCGAAATCACCAAGAATGACCGTCAGCTTCCCGGAATGCGTTCGCTCTGCAATGTCCTTCGTCGAATAGCTTCGATCACTCTCACCCGGAGCCATCGCGGTTAGGCCAAAGGGCACGTACTCGTCGAGATCGGTCATGCTGCCGCTCAACGGGTTCCGCGCGCTTCCGAAGGCGTACAGCGCACGAAGGGTGAGGTACTCATTCGAATCGATCAGCTTCGATCGAAGCTGCGTGAGACTGCATGCGATGATCGGTGCGTCAAGTCTGTCGATGTACTGCCGCTGGTCGGCCGTAGGTTCGTCTCGGGTGACGAAGTATCCTTTGACGCCCTTGAACCGATGTTCCTTCGCGAGTCGGTCACATGCCTGTTTGAGTTTGTCGCCGTCCTTGTGCGCCTTGTCGAGCCTTCTCGAAACGGTTGCCTCCACCACTACGATCAGGTCGTCGCCAATGAAGATGCCGTCACGCTCGGTTGCATCGAGATATCCCGAGCCTTGATACGGCCGGTCCTTTGCAAACAACGCGCGGGCGACCCGGAGCACTTCCTCCTCAAACAGCCGCTCATCCTGCTGTTCGTCACTTGCTGGCATCTCGCTCCTTCGCGCTTGACAAGCACACTACGGCACGACGCGCGTGTCGGCTCGGCCCAGTCCGAGGGTCGTCTTCGCCCCACGGACATCTCAATGACATGCCCCGGTCGCGAGCGCCACAGCCGCGCTACGGGAGTTCGCGCTACTTGCCTCAAGTAGGTAAAGTCGCGCGAGTCGCTCCCGTGTGTGGCCTGGACCAGAGCGGCTCATTCCGAGTTGGGTATTTGCTTCAATGTTCCAGCTTCGCGATCGTGATTGGGTCCGACCATGACTCCCCCGCGAGAGCTAATCGCAAAACGTTGGGCTCGATATTCGCCTTGCTGGTCAGGAGATCCTCAAGACTCGACAGGGGCGCTCATCAATGCACGCGCAGCCCTTCGAGGCAGATGCTCACGACGCGTTCCAGTTGGCCGTCTTGCGGGTAGTCGGCGAGGCCGATGCCGCTCAGCATCCTGAGGATGTCGTCGGCGCTGACGTCGGTGCGGATGGCCCCCGTCTCCTGGGCCGCGGCGAGCAGGGGATCCGCCTTTCCGTAGATCCGGCGCCGCGCTTCGTAGACGAGCTCGGTGTCGTGGGCCATCTCTTCGGCGAAGGCCCGCTTGCCGATGATGAAGTCGACGAACCGGGCCAGCCACGCCTCAAGCGCTTCCGCCGGGGTGTCAGGGTCTTCGGGATGCGGCGCCAGCAACTGGTCGACCTGCTCGGAGTAGACGGCTTCGAACAGGGCGCCGCGGGTCGGGAAGCGCCGGTACAGCGTGGCACTGCCGACACCTGCGCGGCGGGCGACCTCCTCGATGGAGGCCGCAGCGCCGGCCTCGGCGAACACGCGGGTCGCCGCTTCGACGATGCGTTCGTGGTTGCGGCGGGCGTCGGCGCGGAGCGGTCGGTCGGACATTGTGCCTCCATGGGAATTAAATGGGGTGGCCCCCCCGTTTATGTGGTACAACTGGGGGGACCCCTCCACTAATCCTAAGGAGAACACGATGTCATCCGCGACATCCACACCGAAATGGCGCCGAACAGTCGTGCTCGCGTTGATCATGGGCGCCCAGCTGATGATGGTGCTCGACACGTCGATCGTCACGACCGCGCTCCCCCACCTCGTCTCAGATCTGGGCTTCTCACCCGAGTCCCTGTCCTGGGTGCAGAACACCTACGTCCTCGCCTTCGGCGGCCTGCTGTTGCTGGGCGCCCGGATCGGCGACCTCGCCGGCCGCAGGCGCGTGTTCGTGATCGCCGTGGCCGTCTTCGCCGCCGCATCCCTGCTCGCCGGGCTGTCGTTCAACGTGCCGACACTGCTGGCCGCGCGCATTCTGCAAGGGGCAGCCTCGGCATTTGCGATCCCGTCGACGCTGGCGCTGCTCGTCGGCGCGTATCCGGAGCCCGAAGAGCGCAGCCGCGCCATCGCGATCTACAGCGCCGTGATCGGCGCAGGCGCGAGCGTCGGAATCATCGTCGGCGGCGTGTTCACCGACCTGCTCTCGTGGCGCTGGGGCCTTCTCATCAACGTCCCGATCGGGATCATCGTCGTGCTGCTCTCGCCGCGATTCCTCACCGAGACCGCACGACGCCGGGGCGGATTCGACCTGCTCGGCGCACTCACCATCACGATCGGGATGACCGCACTGGTCTGGGGACTCATCGAATCCAGCACCCGCGGCTGGACCGACCCGGTCGTTCTCGCATCCCTGGCCCTGGCCGCACTGCTAGTCGTCGTGTTCGTGCTCCTCGAACGCCGCAGCAGCGAGCCCATCGTGCCGCTGAAGCTGTTCTCTAGCACGACACGGTCCGGCGCCTACCTCGCCCGCATCCTCATCGTCGGCGCGATGTTCTCGACGTTCTACTTCCTCAGCCAGTACCTGCAGAATGTGCTGCAGTTCAGCGCCCTGCTCGCCGGGCTCAGCTTCATCCCCCTCACCGGCATGTTCTTCGCCACGGTGTACGTGGTCAGGCCGCTGGTGCGCCGGTTCGGACAGGAGCGCCTGCTGGTCGCCTCCCTGGTCGTCGCCCTCGTCGGCATGGCGTGGCTCTCGACCGTTGGAGCCTCTACAGCCTTCTTCCCGTGGATTCTGCTCCCGTTGCTCGTGCTCGGCATCGGACAGGGGATAGCAATCATCCTGCTCACCCAGCTCGGGATGGCCGAGGTTCCGGATGAGCAAGCCGGCGCGGGCTCTGGTCTGGTGAACACGGCACATCAGCTCGGCGGCTCCGTCGGGCTGGCGATCCTCGCCGGGATCTTCATCGCCGCCACCGGCGACCACGCCGGCGTCGCGGCACAGGTCGTCGGATTCCAGAACGTCTTCCGCGTGGCCGCCGGCTTCTACGCCCTCTCCATCGTCGTGGGAGTCTTCATGCTCATCGCCGCCCGCAAGCCGCGCGCCAACAGCGAGACCGCCGTCGCGACGGCCGCGGCCACCATCGCCGATTAGGGCTGATTAAGAGGGGAGCCGCCTGGCCGACTTTGGTATGGTGTTGCGGTGCTGACCGACGAGATCGACAGAGTCTAGCCACCGGTCATCGGTGGCCTCCTTGAGCTGCCACCGCGCGACCGGACCTAGCCCTGTCTGTCCGTTCTCTCTCGTCGAGGTTTTCACATGTCTACTGGCACATCCAGCATCGTTCTCTCCAACGTATCTTTCGTCTGGCCGAACGGCCGCACGGCTCTCTCAGACCTCTCGGGGTCGTTCACAACAGGCCGCACCGGCCTGGTCGGCAGCAATGGCGCCGGAAAATCCACGCTGCTCCGTCTCATCGCGGGTGAGTTGGTTCCCTCCTCGGGATCCATCTCCACCTCGGGAGACGTCGGCTACCTCCGCCAATCCCTCACCTGGCACGACTCCACGACCGTGGCCGCCCTCCTCGGCGTGGAACGGGTGATCGACGCGATCCGGGCCGTCGAAGCGGGAGACGTGTCGGAGGAGCACTTCGACACCATCGGCGACGACTGGGACATCGAGTCGCGAGCCGACGAGCAGTTGCGATCGATCGGCTTCTCCGCAGCCGACCTCGACCGCCCGGTGCAGACGCTCTCCGGCGGCGAGGTGATGCTCATCGCGATCTCCGGGCTCCGAGTGCGCCGCCTTCCGATCACACTCCTGGACGAACCGACGAACAACCTGGATCGACCGACGAAGGACTCGTTGGCCCGGATGCTGGACGACTGGCCCGGGACGCTCGTGGTCGTCAGTCACGACCTCGCTCTCCTCGAACGGATGGACCAGACGGCCGAGCTCTACGGGGGCAGGCTCAGCACGTTCGGCGGGCCTTACAGCGAGTGGAAAGCCGCGCTCGACAAGCAGCAGGCCGATGCCGCACAGGCCGCCTCGGCCGCGCAGCACGCCGTCAAGGTCGAGCAGCGACAGCGGGCGGAAGCGGAGAGCCGACTCGCCAAACGGGCCAAGAATGCGAAGACCGCGAACGAGAACAAGAAGGGCTCGAAGATCCTGATGAACGGCCTCGCATCGCGCGCTGAAACATCCGCGGGCAAGCTGCGCTCGGGTCTTGACGACCGGTTGGATGCCGCAAAATCCGCGCGCGAGCAGGCCGCTGCCCGCGTCCGCCCCGATCAGCGGATCAGTCTGCAGCTGCCCGACCCGGATGTCCCGGCGAGCCGGCGCATCGCAGACCTTCGCGGGACCAACCGCACCTACCTTCTCCAGGGCCCGGAGCGGGTGGCGGTCGTCGGCGCCAACGGGGTCGGCAAGACGACCTTGCTCGAAGCACTGCTGCAGCGCCGCGACCGGGGGCCGGAGCACGCCGGCGGTGTGCTCCACACCGACCGGGTCGGCTACCTCACCCAGCGCCTCGACGGCGTGGACGAGAGCGTAGGTGCGTTGGAGAACGTGCGCGCCGTGGCCACGGATGTGCCCGACTCCTTGATCCGCAACCGGCTCGGCCGCCTGCTCATCAAAGGCGACGACGTCGAGCGTCCGGTCGCGACGCTGAGCGGAGGCGAACGCTTCCGGGTGCTCCTCGCCCGTCAGCTGCTGGCCGAACCGCCGGCGCAACTCCTCGTGCTCGACGAGCCCACCAACAACCTCGACGTCGCCTCCGTGACCCAGCTTGTCGACGCGCTGGCCGACTTCAAGGGAGCGCTGCTCGTGGTGAGCCACGACGACCGGTTCCTGGCCCGTCTAGGACTGACCCTGACGCTCGAGCTCACGGCCGACGGCCGACTGCTCGAAGTGCCGACGCCGTGAGTCGACGGCGTTCCGCGTCAGGACTGCTTCTGCCTGGCCCGGAACGCCGTCGCCTTCATGCGGTTGCCGCAGGTCTTCATCGAGCACCATTCGCGGCGGTGTCCGCGCGAGTGGTCGAGGTAGACCTGCGTGCACTCGGGTCGGGCGCACTCGCGAAGAACGCCCCCTTCGGGCCCGCCGACGATCTCGACGGTCTGGCGAGCAAGCTGCGCCAGACCTTCGGAGACGCGTGCGGCGCGAGTGACGGTTCCTGACGCGCTCAACTGCAGGGTGATCGGACGACCGTCCGCGTGAGCGTTGACGACGCGGACGGCATCTTCCGGCAGCGGCTCCTCGTGCATGCGCGCGAACACCAGCTGATAGATCGACTCCCGCACCTCCACCGCCACCTGCAGTTCTCCTGGAGTGGCCTCGGGCGACTGCTCCATCATGCCGGCCTCGATGAACCAGGCGTCGAGTGCTTCTGGGGATGCGAGCTTCTCTGTGGGCGCTGCGTTGCGGCGCGCGCGACGGGTCCCGACGAAGTCGAGAGCGGATGTGCCACAGGGAAAAGCGTGCATGTAACCATGCTAAGTGGTGACACTCGCGGGCCGCAAGCTCAATTAGTCGTGACCTACGCGTCAAAATAACCTGTTTGACAAGTTATGAACGATCTGCCACGGTATAACCATTCAGAACAGTTACCCAACGAAATGAGGACTCCGAATGACCACCGTCAAGCTCAGCATCCACTCCGCTTCCACTCCGGCGGAGGTGATGAGAACCCTCACCGATTTCAGCCCCGCCCGCCCCGCGGCCTGGCCGAGCATCGACGCCGAGCACTTCGTCGTCCATGAGCGCGGCGCATCCTGGGCGGAGGTCACCGAGGGCACCGCGTCAGCGTGGGAACGCGCTCGCTACGACTGGAACGACGACGCGGGTCGCGTGACCGTCACCACGCACGAGTCCAAAGTCTTCGGCCCCGGCGGTGGCTGGACCTTCCAGCTCACGCCCGAGCCCGAAGGCACCCGCGTCGACATCGAACTCACCCGCACCCCGAGCACACTCGGCCAGCGTCTGCTCGCAGCGCTCCTGCCCCTGGTCGGCCCCGCCTCCTTCCGCAAGTCCTTCCGCCAACCGTTGAACGCCAAGTAGAGAGCGGCGCATCGTGAACCTTCTCAATCGCATCCTGGGCCGAAAGCTCGATCTGCCCACCGACCTCGTGCCGGCCGGCACGACGCACGCAGACCTCGACGCCGTCCGCCGGTATGAGCGGCTGCTTCGATCGTCGTCGCCCTCCGCGATCGAGGCCGTGCATGTCGAGGCTTTCGAGCGGCTCACACCGGCCCAGCTCGACCTCCTTTTCGAACGGTTCGCGGCCGACGCCGGTACCGACGATGAGCCGCCCGTCGACGCCACCCCGCGAAGCCTCGCGCGGGCGGCTGCTCGCTCCGAGAAGCGGCGCCCCGGCACCCTCCGTCGCATCCTCGGAGAACCAGGGGACCCGCTCACACAGACCTTGATCGGCTACAGCATCCTCGACACCGTGGCAGACGTAGCCATCACCTCCGCCCTGTGGGCCGGCTTCGACAACGGCGCCGGCTTCGGCGGCTGGTTCGACGGCGATCTGTGGTGACGCGACGCACCGCGACGCCGTAACGGCCAGCGTAGGAAGCAGGCGGGTGGGGCCGCCTTGGTAAGGTACGAGCCATGACTCATCGGGGGGTTGGCCGCGTCGCCGCGGCCCTGGTCGCAGCGAGCGTGGTCGGAGCGATGACCGGATGCGCACTGCTCGCCCCGCCGCCGCACCCGACCGCGTCACCGGCGGCAGCGGCGGCGGCCGACCCGGCGCCGATCGAGCAGCAACTCCCGACCCTGCTGGTCGCCGGCCAGACGATCGGCACGGGCGAGCTGAGCGTCGTCGACCATGAACCGATCGGGGATCCCGCCACCGAGCATCCGCTGACCGGGGCCGTGCGCATCGTGGTCGCTTCGAACGGGCGCATCGAGGTGCGCATCCGCCCCGAGAGTCCCGCCGCTGCCGACTTGGCCGGGATCGACTTGATGATGACCGGCAAGCGGCACGACGGCCGCCCGGAGAACATTCAGGACGAGAGCCGCTTCTCCCTGATCTCGGCCGCCGACCGCACCGAGCCGGATGGCGAGCTCGTCTTGCCGCTGATGGTCGATCTGCCGTCGTTCGGCGACCCGTCGTTTCTGCACTCGATCGAGGAGACTCCCGGCGGGGATGCGCGGGTGATGGCTGCCGCGGCGATCACGTGGACGCTCCCTTCCGCGTTCCCCGGCCTCAAGCCGGCGGACGGCGGTGCGGTGCCGAACGCGAAGGGGAGGGCGATCAGCGACGGCGGCACGCTCGCGTACTACATCCCCAACCCGAACGACACCATCTTCGCGGTCTCGCGCCGCTTCGGCCTGACCGAGACCCAGCTGGTCTGGCTGAATCCCGAACTCCTCATCGGCTCTCCCGAGCCCGAACTGAAGTACGGAATCGGCGTCAACCTCGACCCCGGCCGCCGCTGAGCGTCACCCCAGGCGCGCGGCAGTCGAGTCGACGTCGGCGACATCAACCTCGCGACCCAAGAGCTGTATCGCCTCCTCCGCGGGCGAACCGGGCTCCGGCGTGAACATCAGCAGGCGGTGCATCGACTCATCGGGCGGCGTGAGAACCTCGAAGGCCAACTCGAAGTCGCCGACCTCGGGGTGACGGAACTGCTTGACGCCCGACACGCACGCAGCGACCGGATGCTGTGCCCAGAGCTTGCCGAACTCCGGGCTTTTGAGACTCAGCTCGCCGACGAGCGCCACCAGTTCTGGGTCGTCGGGATTCTTCGCCGCGAGAACGCGCAGCGACGAGACCGCGCGCTCCGCCTCCTCCGACCAGCGTCCGTACAGTTCACGCGTGTGACCGTCGAGGAAGATCATGCGGGTCGTGTTCGGCCGGTCGTGGGGGCGCGTCGGGCTGTCGACGTCGAGGTGGCCCGCGACGAGCCGGTGCCCGAGCGTGTTCCAGCCGAGCACTTCGCTGCGCCGCCCGATGATGACGGCCGGGGTGCCGAGGAGCGAGTTGATGAGCCGGAGCGTTCCCGGTCGGGCGTGATCGGGCCTCACCTGAGCCTTGCGCCGCACCGAGCGCTGCGGCCGGGCCAGATCGAAGAGGTGGGCGCGCTCATCCGCGGTCAGATTCAGGGCGCGAGCGATGGAGTCGATGACGGCCTCGGATGCGTTGACGCTGAGACCCTGCTCGAGGCGCGTGTAGTACGTCGCGCTCACTCCGGCGAGCATCGCGAGTTCTTCGCGGCGTAGCCCGGGAACACGGCGAACGCCGTACCCCACCACTCCGACATCCCCAGGCTGCAGCGCGGCGCGACGGATGCGGAGAAACTCTCCCAGCTCACTCGGACTCGTCATCCCCCCATTCTGGTCTTCAGCGCTCGGACCTGCCTATCCCTGTCATGGGTAGGCACGAGCGGGTGTGGTTGCGGCCCGGTCACGACGACATCGTTGGTGGGGTCAACACACACAAGGGAGGCTCCACATGAGCACGAACGCAGCAGCGGCAGCGGTCGCCGACACACAGCCGAGGGGGAACGCACCGGCGATGTCACGCCGGCAGCGGATGGCCCTGATCGTGCTGCTGACGGCGAGCTTCACGCTCGCCGTCGACTTCTCCATCCTCAACGTCGCCCTCCCGACGATCGGCGCCGACGTCGGGTTCGCCATCGAGAACCTGCAGTGGATCGCCACCGCGTTCGCGCTCTGCTCCGCCGGCTTCACGCTGCTGATGGGTCGCGTCGCCGACCTCGCCGGGCGCCGGAGGATGTTCGTGATCGGCATGGCCCTGCTCGGCGCCGGCTCGCTCGCTGGCGGCCTCGCCACGACCCCCGAACTCCTCTTGATCGCGCGCGTCGCGCAAGGCTTCGCGACAGCCACCGTCGTGCCCGCCGCGCTCGCCCTTCTCTTGAGCGCCTTCCCCGAGGGGCGCGCACGCGATAAGGCTCTGGGGCTGAACGGCTCTCTCATGGCCGCCGGCTTCACGACCGGAGCCATTCTCGGCGGCCTGCTCACCGACCTGCTCTCCTGGCGCTGGGCGTTTCTCATCAACGTGCCCATCGCGGTGGGCGTGCTGATCGTCGCACCGTTGGTGCTGAAGGAGAGCCGGGCGAGCTCGAGAACGAAGTTGGATATCCCCGGCGCATTCACCGTGACACTGGGGCTGCTCGCTCTCGTGTTCGGGCTCACGTCAGCAGCGGAAGGCTCTTGGACGAATCCGAACACGCTGGCGTCGTTCGCTGCGGCGGGCATACTGCTCGTGTCGTTCGTGCTGATCGAGCGACGGGCCGCGTTCCCGCTCGTGCCACTGAGCATCCTCGCGCGGTCGAACGTCTCGTGGGGAAACGTTGCCGGGCTTCTCGCCTTCGCGACCGAGACGTCCCTCGTGTTCCTGCTGACCCTGTACCTGCAGAAGGTGCTCGGCTACACGCCGCTCGCGGCGGGTCTGTCGTTCGCCGTGCTGGGCGCCGGCACCGTCATCGGCGGGCTGATCGGCCCCAAGCTCATCGCTCGGATCGGAAACAAGGCGGCGATCGTCGTCGGTTTCGTCGCGCAAGGCGCAGCGACACTACCGCTTGTGCTCCTGTCGCAAGCGCCGGGGTCGATCTGGCTTCTCCTCGTCGCCACGTTCGTCGGCGGCGTCGCCAACCTGGTCGTCATCGTCGCCTTCATGGTGACCGCCACGTCGGGTCTGGGCAGTGACGAGCAAGGGCTGGCCACCGGGCTCACGACCATGAGCCAGCAGGTCGGCATCACCCTGGGAACGCCCGTCATGAGCGCGGTCTTCACGGCGGTCGTCGTCGGCAGCGGCGCACCGCTCGCCGAGTCGGTGCTCTCCGGCGTGTCAGCGGCCATCTGGGTGAACGGCGGTTTGTGCATCGCCGCCGCGATCGCCATCGCGCTCTTCCTGCGCCGGCGTTAGCGACAGCACGATGTTCCACACCAGCGCCGCCAGGGCGCCTGCCGCCCCGACCCAGCACAGAACGGCGGGGCCGGCACAGAGAAGGGCCCCGCCCAGAGCGTTGCCGACGGCGATGCCGATGTAGAGGGCGGATGCGTTCGTGCCGATGGTCACCAGTCCGCTCGTCGGCGCGGCGGCGAGCAGCCGGTGTTGCTGGGGTGGGGTCTGCATCCAGCTCGCCGCCCCCCAGACCGCGGCCGCGACCATCCCGATGATGGCCGGCGGCCTACTCGCGAAGACCAGGAACGCGACCGCCATCAGCACATACGCGATCGTCAGGGTGCGGTTGCCCCCGATCCTGTCGGTGAGGCTCCCGCTGGTGAGCGACCCCGCAACCGCGCCGATGCCGTACGCGGTCAAGACGCCGATGAGCCATCCGCTCTCTCCCGGGGGAAGCAGGGTGGCGATGTACGTGTACGGGACGTAGGCAGACGCCATCCCCAGGGAGGTGAGCAGCAGGATGGCCACGATGCGCGGCTGCCGCAGCGGTGCGAGACGTTCTGCCAGGCGCTGGCGACGACCGGGGGCAGGGTTCGGCGCGGTCAGGTGAATCAGGATCGCCGCCACGACAGCGAGGGCGGCGACACCGACGAGAGCGCTGCGCCAGTTGGCGACACTCGCCAGAGCGCTGCCGAGCGGAACGCCGACCGCAGTGGCGACCGTCAGCCCCGCGACGACCAGCGCCAGAGCGCGCCCGCGACGCTCCTCCCCCGACACCCGCGCAGCCAACACGCCCGCTGCGGGAGTCACGATCGAGGCAGCGAGCGCGGCGAACACCCGGCCCGCGAGAAACAGGGCGAAGCCCCCGCTTACGGCGCAGAGGATGTTCGCCAGGGCCAGCATCACCAAGGCGACCGTGATGATCGCACGGGGGCGGAGCGGGCTGGTCGACGCGGCGAGTATCGGCGCGCCCAAGGCGTACGCCACCGCGAACACGGTCACCGACAGCCCCGCCGTTCCCGTCGACACTGCCATATCGCCGGCCAACGCCGGCAGAAACCCCGCGACGATCCAGGCGTCGGTTCCGACCGCGATCGTCGCGGCGAGAAGCGGAAGCAATCGGGGCCACCAGAGGCCGGAATTATCGATAGTCATTGTCCAGAATCCTTCGATGATCGTGGGCGGTCAGGGGAGATCTCGGGCGTTGGTGCGGGGTCTTGCGAAGAGCGCGAAAGCTATACCAAGGCGGCGACGGTGCGGTCGCGCACACCCGAGCCGGTCTGGTCGGCGACGTCGGCGACGCTCTCGGCCATCAGCGCCCGGCGATAGGTCAGCTCGGCGCGATGCATCGCGTGCGCGATGGCGCACGGGCCCGAGCGCGAACCGAGAGTGCCGGATCGGCCGTCGAGGCGGATCTCCTCGCACTGGAAGGCCGCCTCTCGCCCCTCCACCGCCGACACGACGTCCATCAGGGAGATCGATTCTGCAGCCCGGGCGAGAGTGAACCCGCCCGCTTGACCTCGCGCCGCGTGTGCCACGCCGTCGGACACCAGCGCCCGAAGGGTCTTCTGCAGGTACGCCGGCGGGAGGGCGAAGAACTCGGCGAGCTGCGCCGACGTCACGGGGCGGCCATCCAGCCAGTGCATCACCACACAGCAATGCAGCGCGGCCTCGACCCCCTTGCTCATTCTCATAGTGGACACTATATGTCCACTGCACCGGGCTCGAAAAGGCACCGGAGGCACAGAATTGACCCTGCCCCACAGGGCAGGGTTTAGGTTCGGTTCGGGAGGTTGTCATGCGGATCGGTGAATTGGCTCGGCACGCGGGTGTGACGCCCAAGGCCGTGCGGTACTACGAAGAGCTCGGCCTCTTGGAGCCTCGCCGGTCGGCGAACGGCTATCGCGAGTACGACGAGAGCCACCTGCGCGCCGTCAAAGAGATCCGCGGTCTCGCGGCCACCGGGATCAGCGCGCGAAAGGCGACGCCGTTCATCGAGTGCCTGTCGCAGGGTCATGATCACGGCGACGACTGCGTGTCGTCGCTGGCCGCGTACCGCGACAGCATCGAGGACATCGACCGGATCATCGCGACCCTCCAAGCCCGCCGGGCGCTCCTGGTTCAACGGCTCGACGAGAGCGCATCCCGAACCTTCCCCCAGGAGACGACGATGACCGACTACACCACCCTGCCGAAAGGCCTCCCGGTGCCGGAGGACGACGGCGCGGCCGCGCACCTGGCCGGCCTGGCGGTTCCGCCCCTCTCGTTCGTGGCGTCGGATGGGCGCAGCGTCGACCTCTCCCAGCTCGGTGAGGGGCGAGCGATCGTCTACCTGTATCCGCTCACAGGACGCCCCGGTGTGGATCTTCCGGAGGGCTGGGACTCCATTCCCGGCGCCCGCGGATGCTCGACCGAGGCATGCGGTTTTCGCGATCACTTCGACCAACTCTCGGCCGAGGGCGTCACGGCCGTGTTCGGGCTGTCGAGCCAGGACACGGCCTACCAGGCGGAGGTGGCCGACCGCCTCCGCCTGCCGTTCGCGATGCTCTCCGACCAAGGCTTCCGGCTCGGTGACGGCCTCAACCTGCCGACGTTCGCGGCGGAAGGCCACGACCGGCTGTACAGCCGGCTCACCCTGGTGATCCGTGACGGCCGGGTCGAGCACGTCTTCTACCCGATCTTTCCCCCGAACACGCACGCCCAGCAGGTGCTCGGCTGGCTGCGCGAGAACCCGGCGTGACGTAGTCACTCGGCGTCGGGGACGGCGACGACCTTTCCGCGCAGCTCGCCCACGGCCGCCTTGGCGTGGATCGCGGGCAGCTCGCTCAGCGGGATGCGCTGGGCGACGTCGACGGTGAGCTCTCCACTGTCGACCAGCTGCACCAGCCGGGCGAGCTGGTCGGCGTCGGCTCGAACGAAGACACCGGCGGTTCGCACCCCGCGGCTCTCATCCCCGGGCGTTGCCATCCACGCGGTCGTCGACACGACGATCCCGCCATCGCGAACGAGAGCGACGAGAGACACGAATTCCTCGGTGCTCAGGGGCGCGAGGTTCAGCAACACATCCACGGGCTCGGTCACCGAATCGAGAACGTCGGAACTCGTGTGGTCGATGATCTCGTCGGCGCCGGCGGCAGCAACCGCGTCACGGCTGCGCGGGCTCGCGGTGGCGATGACGTGCGCGCCGGCCCGCTTCGCGAGCTGCACGGCGTACGCACCGACCGCTCCTCCGGCACCGGCGATCAGCAGACGCTGACCCGCCTGGAGTTCGGCCAGCTCGAAGAGCGCCTGCCACGCAGTGAGCCCGACCGACGGGAGCGCCGCCGCGTCGGCGAGGTCGATGCTCGACGGCGCCTGGGCGATGACCGCCGCCGGCGCGACGACATACTCTGCTCCGGAGCCGTTCTCGCCCATGGGCAGGAACCCGACGACCGCGTCACCGACCTCGAAGCCGGTCACTCCGTCGCCGACGGCGTCGATCGTTCCCGAGACGTCGTAGCCCGGCACATGCGGCAGGGTCACCGGGAACGGAAGGGTGCCGCCGCGGATGCCCGCGTCGGCGGGGTTGAACGCGGAGCCCGCCACGCGAATGAGCACCTGACCCTCGCCGGCGACGGGCTGATCGGCCTCTTCGTAGCGGAGAACCTCAGGGGTGCCGAACTGGTGAAAACGTACTGCCTTCATGATCTTCTTCTCTCTCTTGTTGCATCGAGTACTGCGTCAAGTGGGTCATTGCTTCGAATCCGAAGCAATTACCAGGACTGTAGCACTGCTTCAAGTTCGTAGCAACTGCTTTGACTTCGTAGCAACCGATAGGATGTGGACATGGCCGATTCCCCGCGCGCTCTCGACCCCACAGAGCTGGGTGCGTACTTCGCGCTCATCGAGGTGAGCAGCCTGCTGCGGCACTCGGTCGAGCAGCAGTTGCGGGAGGCCGGCGACCTCAGCTACGTGCAGTTCCAGTTGCTGGCCACCCTCGGCGATTCCCCGGGTGGCAGCTGCCGCATGACCGACCTCGCCGACGGCGTGGTCTACAGCAGGAGCGGACTCACCTACCAGGCGCAGACGCTCGAGCAGCGGGGCCTGGTCACGCGCGCGCAAGCGGTCGACGACGAACGGGCCACGACCGTGACGATCACCGAGAAGGGCAGGGATGCCCTCGCGACCGTGTTCCCCGGACACATCGCGGTGCTCGACGAACTGCTGTACGAACCCCTGACGCGAGGCGACGTCGAGGTTCTCGCCGACGTTCTGGGTCGCGTTCGCGACCACATGCGTTCGGCCCCGCCGCGCTCCGCAGCGCCGCGCCGCCGCAAGACAGCCTGACCGCAGACTCCCCAGAAGCGCTTCCCGGGGATACAGTGCGGGTCGTGCGAATACGAGAAGACGGCCGGCACCGGCACCGGCACCGGCGGCTCCTCTCGGCCCCGGTCGCTGCTGCGCTCATCATCCTGGGATTCACCGGCTGCACGAGCCCGACCTCGTCGCTACTGCAGGCGGCGACCGACGCGCGTTCGGCGGTGAGTTCCGCCCAGCTCGCCGTGTCGCAGCAGAAATCCGACCGCACGTTCGTCACGACCACGTCGACGGCGCTCGGGGATGCGATCACCGAGCTGGGCTCGGCGGAGCAGTCCGCGACAGAGGTCGCGCCGTCGACTCCAGCGGAGACGGCCGCGCAGAAGCGCACTCTCAGGGAGATACGGACGGCGACCGACGCTGTTCTTGCCGCTCAGCGAGTGGTGTTGACCGACGCAGGCTCCGCCCTGCCGGCGCTTCGCGCATCCACCTCCGACCTGACGAAGCTCGCCGACGACCTGCAGAAGGCTGAGGCGAAGAAGTGAAGCGCCTGCTCGGTGTGATGCTCGGCGTCCTCACCGCGATCGGCGGATTCCTGGACATCGGAGACCTCGTCACGAACGCCGTCGTCGGTTCGCGGTTCGGGATGTCCCTGGCCTGGGTGGTGCTGGTTGGCGTCGGCGGAATCTGCCTGTTCGCCCAGATGTCCGGCCGGGTCGCGGCCGTGAGCGGGCGGGCCACGTTCGAGATCATCCGCGAGCGCCTCGGGCCTCGCACCGGCCTCGCGAATCTGACCGCGTCGTTTCTCATCAACCTGCTCACGCTGACAGCCGAAGTGGGCGGTATCGCGCTGTCGCTCCAGCTGGCGAGCAGCATCGAGCCGACGCTCTGGATCCCGGTCGCCGCCTTCGCGGTGTGGCTGGTCGTCTGGCGTGCGAAGTTCTCGCTGCTCGAGAACGTCACCGGCCTGCTCGGGCTCACCCTCATCGTCTTCGCCGTGGCCGTCTTCCTGCTGCACCCGAACTGGGCCGTGCTCGCCGGGCAGGCGATCGCACCGCACGTTCCCGCCACCGAACACGGCGCGACGTACTGGTACTACGCGATCGCGCTGTTCGGCGCCGCGATGACGCCCTACGAGGTGTTCTTCTTCTCCAGCGGCGGCGTGGAGGAGAAGTGGACGAAGAAGGACATCGGCCAATCGCGCATCAACGTGATGGTCGGCTTCCCCCTCGGCGGCGTGCTCTCCCTCGCCATTGCCGCGTGCGCCACGATCGTGCTGCTTCCGCGCGGGATCAATGTGACGTCACTGGCGCAGGTGGCCCTGCCGGTCGCCGAGGCCGGGGGGAAGCTCGCCCTGGCCTTCGTGATCGTCGGCATGGTCGCCGCGACGTTCGGTGCCGCCCTGGAGACCACGCTCTCCAGCGGTTACACGCTGGCCCAGTTCTTCGGATGGTCGTGGGGCAAGTTCCGCCGCCCGGTGCAGGCGGCGCGCTTCCACATCACGATGATCATCGCCCTCCTGATCGGTGTCGCAGTTCTCGCAACCGGCGTCGACCCCGTGGCGGTCACGGAATTCTCCGTGGTGTTCTCGGCGATCGCTCTCCCCTTGACCTATCTGCCGATCCTCGTCGTCGCCAACGACAAGCAATACATGGGCGACTCCGTCAACGGCCGGGTGACCAACGTCTTCGCCATGATCTATCTGGCGATCATCCTGGTCGCCTCGATCGCCGCCATCCCCCTGATGATCGTGACAGGAATGGGCGCATGAACGACATCCAGAAGCAACCTCCGCCCACCTACGCCGGCCGCGTGCTCGACGCGGAGCTCCATCTGCTCGACCGGCAGATCCTCGACCGCGACGACGTTCCCGTCGTCACGGTCGACGACCTGGAGCTCAGCGACATCCCGTACGACGAGCCGATCGAGGCGGGCACCGCGCCGCCCGTGATCACCAACCTGGTCAGCGGCTCCGCCCTCTGGACCCGGATGTTTGGTGGGCGCCCTCCGCGCTCGCGACTGCACCGCATCCCCTGGTCGGATGTGCAGCGGGTCGACATCGTGGTCTCGCTCGGGGTGCCGGGCGAGCACCTCGACGTGACGTGGCCCGAGCGATGGGTGCGAGACCACATCGTTGCCCGCATCCCGGGAGGCCGTCATGATCCTGAGTGACCTGATGCAGACCCCGGTCTACGACCCGGACGGAACCCAGGTCGGTCGGGTGATCGACGCACGGTTCGTCATCGACGGCGCACCCCGGCAGCTGCTCGCGGATGCACGCCTCGACGGATTCATCGTCAGCGCGCATTCGGGTTCCTCCTTTCTCGGCTACGAACGCAACGATGAAACGTCGCCGTGGCTCATCGCCCGATTTCTGCGGTGGCGCCATCGCGGCGCGTTCCTGGTGCGGTGGGATGACATCGAGCGCCTGTCGCCCTCGGCGATCAGGCTGAGAGCCGGCTACCGCCGCTACGACCCCGCGCTCGCGAGCACGAAGTAGCCCGGTTTCGTCGCATCCTGTCACATCTTCCACGCGAGGAACGTCTCCTTGTCGACCCCGTCATCCGCCGGGCGACTACGCGAAGGAGAAACCATGCCCGAATCCCTCGACCTCCTGCGTCGGGAGTTCACCGGCAGCATCGCCCAGCCCGGTGACCCGGAGTACGAAACGGCCCGACGCACGGCGATCGCCACCGGCGCCCCGACCGCCGTGCTCCGCCCCGCCGACGTCGCCGATGTGCAGCGTGCGGTCACGTTCAGCGCCGGGTCAGGGCTGCCGCTCGCCGTCCGCGGCGGCGGACATTCGTTCGCGGGCCTCGGCACCGTGGATGCCGGGATCGTCATCGATCTCGCCGCCCTGAACGCGGTCGACGTCGGTGACGACGGCGTCGTGAGGGTCGGCGGCGGAGCCACTTGGGGCGCCGTCGCGGCCGCGCTCGCCCCGCGCGGCCTCGTTCTCTCTTCCGGCGATACGGCGAGCGTCGGTGTCGGCGGTCTCACGCTCTCCGGTGGGATCGGCTGGATGGTGCGGCGGCACGGACTCGCGCTCGACAGCCTGCTCGCTGTCGAGGTGGTCACCGCCGACGGGGCGGTCGTGCCGGCGGATCGCGAGCGGCATCCCGATCTCTTCTGGGCGGTGCGTGGCGGCGGTGGCGCTTTCGGCGTCGTCACCCGGTTCGACTTCCAGGCCCATCCCGGAGGTGACCTGTGGTTCGGCACGATCACCTTCCCCGCGTCGGAGGCCGCCGCAGTGCTCGCGGGTTGGGCGGAGCACATGCGCACCGCGCCCGACGAGCTCAGCTCGACGGTCAAACTGGCGAATCCGTTCACCGGTGGGGCCGAAGCGCCCGTCGAGCTGGTCGTCGCGTTCGACGGCGACGAGACGGCGGCGACGGCGGCAATCGATCCCCTGCGCCGTCTCGGCACCGTGTTGTCTGACGGCGTCGCCCGATGCGCATACTCCGACATCCTCGAACCCGGCGCCGTTCTCCCTCCGGGGCTGCGGCTCGCTGTTCGCAATGCGTTCGTCGAACAGGCCAGTGCCCCTGCCACGCTCGCGTTGCTCGCCGACATCGCGGCGGAGCAGCAGCCGGCAGTGATCACCATCCACGCACTCGGTGGCGCTTTCGCGCGTGTTCCAGCGGACTCGACGGCGTTCGTGCATCGCGCGGCAGCGCTCATGGTCACCACCTTCGCCGGCGGTCCGGATGCGGTGATGGACCGAGCGGAGCCCGCGCTTGCCGGGCTGTGGAAACGGATCGCGCCACTGACCTCCGGGGCCTACGCGAACTTCCTCTCAACAGCCACGGCCGCGGACGCTGCCGCCGTGTACCCGGCCGACACGGCTTCGCGACTCGCCACCGTCAAGGCCATGTACGATCCACACGATCTCTTCGCTCGCACCCGCGAGCGAATCGCGACCACCCCTTCGCTGTGAGCGCCTACCTAGTAGCCGAGCATGCCGAAGCGGGTGAACGCGGTGGTCACAGTGGCCAGTTCTTCCGGGCTCTCGCACTGGCCGCTCAGGTAGGTGGTCTGGCCGATGGAGGAGAAGACGCGCGCCCACACCACCATGCCGAAGTCGGGCGCGGTGCCCGTGGCCGAGAGCATGTCGACCACCGGGTCTCCTGGCTTGATCGGACCGGACATCCCGTAGCGAAGGCTGACATCGGTGACACTGCTTTCGACGACCGGATACACGTCACCGTAGAGCGCCTTGAGGGCGTTGACGGTCGAAGCCCGATCGTCTCCCGGAACGATGGTGACGCCACTCACCGAACCCTGGAAGAAGGAGATCTCGCAACTCGTCGTGGTCGACTTGTAAGCCCATTTCCCTCCGTTCCAATCGGTGCGTTCGGGGATCTCGGCCCACCCGGCGTCATTCATGAGCGGGTTCATGAAGGTGGCGAAGTATCCGCCGCCGGCATCGCCGACCATCTTGAGGCCGCTCTTCCACGTGAGACCGTCTTCGAGCGGGCCGACGCTGGGACTGGGGGACGCGCTCCGCGTCGGTGTCGCCGTGTGCGAGGCCGCCGCCGCCTTGACGGGCGTCGACCCCGCGCATCCGGCGAGGGCGACGACGGTCGCTGCCCCCAGCGTGAGGGCCGCGACCGTTTTACTGAAATTCTTCATCTGACACACACTACATATGATGTGCCAGGTGCGGCAATCAGGTCGGCCGGGGCGAGACGCTGCGGGTCTTCCGCGGGAGCGCGGAAGCTCGTTCAGGCGTACTCGGGCCGACCACCCACGCGGTAGGTGAGGGCGACGATGCCCGTGCCGAACACCCGGGAGTCGGCCAGGTCGAGCGCGAAGTCCAGACCCTGGTGGGGAAAGAAGCGTTCGCCCTCTCCGACGATCACCGGGAACTGGACGAGGTTCAGCTCATCCACCAGCTCGTTCTCGAGCAGCCACCGCGCGAGCGCCGCGCTGCCCACCACGAGCAGCTCGCCGCCGGGCTGTTCCTTGAGTTTGCGCACCTGGGTGGCGACATCGCCGGAGACGACCGTCGTGCCTTCCCAGGCCGGGTCGGTCACGGTGGTGGAGACCAGATACTTCGGCTTCGAGCTGATGGCCTCGCCGAATCCGCCATCGTCGTTGCGCGCACCCCAGTACGTCTCGAACAGCGCGAACGTTTTGCGGCCGAGCAGAAGCGCGTCGGGTCGCCGCCACGTGTCGAGGATGTACTGAACTGCTTCACCGTCGTTGAGGGGGAGAGCCCATCCGCCCCGGGTGAAACCCGGGTCCATCTCTTCGTTGTTGCCGCCGTTGGCCTGGGCGACCCCGTCGAGGGTGACCTGCAGGCTGATAGTCAGTTTCATGGCGGGAGCCTATTACCAGCGTTCTCGGCGCGGCTAGAGCAGGCGAGCCGCTTTCGGCGCCGGAGCGGTAGTCTTCCGCCAGAACCGGTTCGCCGTTCCCGTCGCGGTGGGCCCGGCAGGCGACGTGGGAGGGGGGCGGATGCGGCTCAAAGCCTGGTACTTGCGACACGATCCGCAGTTCGCGGCCCTGCGCCGAGCCACACGCACGGCCATTGTCATGCCGCTGCTCTTCGCGTTCGCCTTCTTCGTCATCGGTGACCCGGCGGTTGCGACGTTCTCGGCGTTCGGCTCGTTCGCGATGCTGATGCTCGTCGATTTCGGCGGACCGATGCGCGAGCGCCTCCAAGCGCAGGTCGGCTTGGCCCTCACCGGCGCGGTATTCGTGTGTCTCGGGACACTGGTGTCGAAACCGGTGTGGCTCGCGGTGCCCGCGATGGCGGCCGTGGCGTTCCTGGTGCTGTTCGCCGGCACGATCAGTTCCGTGCTGGCGTCGGCGAGCACGTCCCTGCTGCTGGCGTTCATCCTTCCCGTGACACTTCCCGGAACGGTCGACTCCATCGCGCCGAGACTGCTGGGCTGGGGGATGGCCGCGGCCGTCAGCATCGCGGCCATCGCCATCCTGTGGCCGGCACCGGTGCGCGAGCCTCTGCGCGCCCCGGCGACGGACGCCTGCCGCGCGCTCGCGCGCAGGCTGCGGGCCGACGTCGCCTTCTTCGGCGGGAACGGCAGGCCGAACCTGACGGACGCACGGGCGCAAGCGGTCGCCGAGGCGGATGAGGCGGTGGCCTCCCTCCAATCTGTCTTTCTCGGGTCGCCGTATCGCCCGACCGGGCTGAGCACGTCAGCGCGAACAGTGGTTCGGCTGGTCGACGAGCTGAACTGGCTGAACGCCCGGATCTCGCAGTCCGCGTCATCCGTCGCCGTCGGCGCGTCTTCTCTCCCGCATGTTCACGAGTCGGCCATGACGGTGAAATCCGTCGCGGCCGACGTTCTCGACCGCGGCGCAGATCTCCTGGCGCGACCCGGGGGCGACCCGGAAGCGCTGGAACGGGAGATGGCCCGGCTGGCGGCGGCGCGCGTCGCAGCCGAAGCGACGGCGATGGCGGCTCCCGTGCTGCCGGGGCGCGAGGCCGGGGGCGACGCCGACCCCATCGGCGGTCTCGTCTCGGCCCTCGATCCCGGCTTTCGCGCCCAGGAGATCAGTCAGTCCGTCGACCAGGTGGCCCGAAACATCGCACTCACCGCCAGGGCCGAGAGGCGCACGTGGTGGCAGCGGGTTCTCGGGCGACAGCCAGGGGATGGTGAGGTGCCCGGGCCCCTCACGGCCGCCGAACAGCGGGCGAGCGGTTACTTCACGTGGCATTCCGGGTGGCTTCAGAACAGCATCCGGGGCGCGGCGGCACTCGCGATCGCCGTGCTGCTGGCAGACATCACCGGGGTGCAGCACTCGTTCTGGGTCGTGCTCGGAACGTTGTCGGTTCTCCGCTCGAACGCCTTGAGCACCGGACAGACCGCACTGCGCGGGGTGGTCGGCACGGCGGTGGGCGTCGTGGTCGGCGCTCTGCTGCTCTTCGCGATCGGCACGAACACGGTCGCCCTCTGGGTGCTGCTGCCGTTCGCCATCCTCCTCGCGGGGGTGGCCCCGGCCGCGATCTCATTCGCGGCGGGGCAGGCCGCGTTCACGATCACCCTGGTACTGCTCTTCAACATCATCGTTCCGACCGGCTGGAGCGTGGGGCTGCTCCGAATAGAAGACATCGCGATCGGCTGCGGGGTGAGTCTGCTCGTCGGCGTGCTGTTCTGGCCGCGCGGCGCGACGGCGGCGCTCCGCCGCGCTCTGGCCGACGCGTACAGCGAAGGGCTCCACTATCTCAACGCCGCGGTCCGTTATGGCCTCGACAGGTGCGAAGCCGTGGCCCCCAAGGCCGCGCGACCGAGCCCGGAGTCATTGCGCGCGGCCGCAGCCTCCCGTCGACTCGACGACACGTTCCGCACCTATCTCTCAGAGCGCGGCACCAAGCGCATCCCCCTGGCACAGGTCACCGCCGCGGTCATCGGCGTCGCCGGTGTGCGGCTCGCGAGTGACGCGATCGTCGACGTGTGGAACGGGCAGGATGCGGTGACCGGCGACCTCGCCGGCACCCGCGACGCCCTGGAGTTGCTGGTGGAGCGTCTCGACCACTGGTACCGCGACTTCGGGAGCGACCTGCTGGAGGGCGCCGCTCCGCCCGAGCCCCTGCCGCCCGACGCCGCGCTCGAGCAGCGCCTGGCCCAAGCGGTGGCCACCGAACACGACGCGAGCGGCGACCCGTTGACCGCGGCCACCGCCATCCGGATCGTCTGGACGGCCGACTACCTCGACGTCGTGCGGCGGCTCCAAGGGGCGATCGTGGCCGCGGCGTAACATTCGGCCGCAGCCAGGCTTGCCGCTCCGCCCGGTGCAGCAGGATGGTGTGCATGACCAGCACACGTTCGGCCGAGATCGTCGTCGTCGGGGGCGGCGCCATGGGCTCGGCTGCCGCCTGGCAGCTGGCACGCGGCGGGCACGACGTCGTGCTGCTCGAACGGTTCTCGGAGGGGCACGCGAACGGGGCGTCGCACGGCGCTTCGCGCAACTTCAACGTCTCCTACGACACGCAGCCGTATCTCGACTATCTGGTTGAGGCGCTGCCCCTCTGGCGGGAGCTCGAAGCCGACGTCGACGCGCAGCTGCTCGATCTGGTCGGGCTCGTCACGCACGGAGGCGGTTCGGCGCTCGCCGGAGTGCGCGACGCGCTGCACTCGGTGGGGATCGCCGCCGAGTTGCTGCCCGCGGCGGAGGCGTCGGGGCGGTGGAGCGGCATCCGGTTCGAGTCGGAGGTGCTGTTCACACCCCAAGCCGGGCGGCTGAACGCGGATACGGCCGTCGCTGCCCTGCAGCGGGCCGCGACGGCGCACGGAGCCGACATCAGGCACAACACCGCGGTCGAGCGCATCGACGTGCTCGACGACGACTGCGTGCGCCTGACGATCGACGGGCGGAGCGGCGCCCGCGAGACGATCGAGGCACGCCGGGTGATCGTGACCGTCGGGGCGTGGACCACGAAACTGCTGGACGGCATCCTGCCGTTGCCGCGCCTGGTCGTGACCCAGGAACAGCCCGCGCATTTCGCGGTGACCGACCCGGATGCGCGGTGGCCCGGCTTCAACCACCGGCCGGGGAACGGGGACGAGTGGTGGCCGTCGGCGATCTACGGGATGCTCACGCCGGGCGAAGGCGTGAAAGCCGGCTGGCACGGGGTCGGGCCGGTGACCGATCCGGATGCGCGGACGTTCCGCTCCGAGCCCGAACAGCTGGCGCTCCTGCAGCGCTACGCACGCGAATGGCTGCCCGGCGTCGATCCGGAGACTTTCACCGAGATCAGCTGCACCTACACGACCACCCCCGACTCCGACTTCATCCTCGACCGGGCGGGGCCGGTGATCGTCGGCGCGGGCTTCAGCGGCCACGGGTTCAAGTTCACGCCCGTCGTCGGGCGCGTGCTCGCCGACCTGGCGCTCGACCGCGGCCCGGCGCATCCGGCGTTCTCGCTGGCACGATTTCGCTGACGAAAGGAGTGGGGCAACCCTCACGCCACGAGTTGCGCGGGTGCGTTCCAGCACTCGAGGCGCACGGAACCCGGTTCTGCGTGCATCCAGTTCACCGCGAATCGCCGTTGCTCACCGGGAAGCAGCGGGCGCGGATCGCCCTCGGTCACCAACCATCCGCGCGATCCCGCCGGCCGCGGATCGACGAGCCGCACGGTCACCGCCGCCACCGCGCCGGTGTTCCGCACCACGACACCGCCTGCGTCTGCCCGCACGTCGAGGTCGGCCGCGTCGACATCCAGCAGCGGAGCCAGATCAGGCGCCGCCGTCGCGAGCATCCGTTCCAGGTCGATCAGCGTGCCCGACGCATCCCGCCACTCCGCCTCCCAGATGAACACGGCCGGCAGTTCCGTCAGCAGCGCCTCGATCGTGCCGGCGACGACCGGGTCGGAGACTGCATCCGGCCGCACCGCCCGCTCTGCGAGAACCGCACCATCGAGCCCCCGGATGCGCAACACCAGCGCCGACCCCGTCGGCACGGCATCCTCGGCCCACAGCCAGACCTCGGCCTTGGCCGACGCACGGCCGGCCCACGCCATCCGCTCGACCCGGAACGTCGCCCGGCGTCGCTCGAACGCCCGCGCCACCGCGAAGAACGCCGGCTTGGGATCCCCGCGGAAGTCCAGGGCGCTGGTGCACCACGCGTTCGGGTAGCTCTCGTTGAGCTGCCAGGGCAGCACCATGCTGCACCGGGGCGCGCGGCGGCGATCCGCCTCCACCGAGTACTGCAACCCGGTGGCCTGCAGCAGCTGGCTCGCCCGATTGAGAGTCGCGAGATCGTCGGGACGCCCACCGAACAAGTCGATGACCTGCGTCGCGTTGTTCCACCACTCGCCGAGGTGCCGGTACACCGGATTCGTGCGGTCGGCGGGCCACCGATCCTGCTCGGGGATGAGCGCTTCGAGAGACCGCAGATTCGTCATCCCCTCGACACCGAACTCCGTGTGCGCGAGAGACGTTCCCGCATTGGCGAGCGTGTAGTGCGATTCGAGACCCTGATGCTCCCAGGGCCCGTGCACGTCGTGCTGTCCCTGCGGATCGGCGTGGATGCGGTCGAGCCGGTTGTGGAACTCGGGCCCGGTCGGTGACGTGGGCAGCCAGGCACGGCCCGGATCCCGCTCGGAGACCACCGCGTGGAGCGCCGCGAGCACCGGCGACCGGTCGTCGTCGAGCGGCACTCCGCCCGCATCCAGTTCATTGCCGCCGCCCCAGAGCAGCAGGCTTGGATGGTGCGCACGGGTCGGGACGATCAGCTCGGCCTCGCTGCGCATCAGCGCCACGAAGGCCGGATCTGTGCTCGGCGCGCTCTGCATCCCGGAGCTCGACTGCGAGAACTCCTGCCAGACCAGCAGCCCGAGCCGGTCGCAGGTGTCGTAGAAGTGCTCGGATTCGATCAGCCCACCGCCCCAGACCCGGATGAGTCGCGCGCCCGACCGCGCGGCCTCGCCGAGCAGGTGTTCGACGCTCAGCGGGTCGATGGAGCCGTAGAGGGTGTCGGCGGGTGCCCAGTTCCAGCCGAGCAACGGAACGAGCACGCCGTTCACTTCAGCGGTGTAGCCGAGAGCGCCCGCCGGTGCCCCCGGGTTCGCGACCAGTTCCGCCTGCCGGAACCCGACCGTTCTGACCCGCGAATCGGATGCGCCGTCGGCCGCGCGCACCGTCAGCGTGACCGAGTAAAGCGGCTGGTCGCCGACCGTGTTCGGCCACCACAGCTCGGGGGCTTCGACCGCGACGGTCGCCTCGCCTTGGGACGCCGGAACCGTTGATTCCGCGACCGTGTGTCCCTCGCGCGACACCACGACCGACGCCGTCGCGTCGGCCACGACCAGTGGATTCCCGGCGGGCTGCTCCCAGCGGACGATGACGGTGCCGGTCGCCGCCGCATCCCCACTCGGCGCTCGCAGTCGCGTGGCAAACGCGACCTCGCCGAGAAGAAGGGCGCCCATCCGGATGCGCGCGCTCTTCCACACACCCTGATGCCGCAGGCGCGGGCTGAAATCCCAGCCGTAGCCCATCCGCGGCGCGTGAACCCGAACGCGTTCCGTGCGCCCGACCTGGGGCTCGGAGTCGGGCGCGGGAAGCACGCGCAGGGCGAGCCGGTGGAGCCCGGACGTGCGATGCCGTTGCTCAAGCGGGATGCGGTGGCTGTGGAAGAGACCCTCGATGCGCCCGAGGTGCTCGCCGTCCCAGTAGACGTCGGCCCCCGGATCCACCCCGTCGAACTCGAGAACGGCCGCGTGCCGGTTCGGCGCGGACGACGCGGTCGGGGCCTTAGGCAGTTCCACCGCCCGCCGGTACACCCAGGAACGTTCGGCGGCCCACTCGCTCGCCCGGCTGCCGCGACCGACCCGCGGGTCGGGCACCTCCCCCGCCCGGAACAGATCGTCGATCACCGCGCCCGGCACCCGGGCCGGGAGCCAGCCGGGCGCCGCCGCCATCGCAGCCGACGCCTCGGCGACGTTGTTCCCCGCCGCCGGCAGCGGTGCGCCCACATACCAATCCGCCGTGTCGCCGAGCGCCTCACGGATGCTCCACTCGCCGCCATCCAGCGGAACGGTCACGGCGTGCGCGCCGGAATCGGGTGATGCATCCGGCACGGACGCCGGCGAAGAAGGCTGCTGCTCTGCGGTCATCCGACGATTCTGCCCGAAAAACCTGGGATCGTTTCCACACCCGCTTCCCCCCCCGCGCGCGAATCCGCGGCGGTGCCGGGTGCCCTCCCGACCAGCGGGAGGGCAACACGGCACCAGTCAGCTAGCGCGACGGCCGGCTACTCGTTCGTCTTGGGCAGCCCCGGCGGGTTGATCTCCGAGTTCGGCACGGCCTCGTTGCTGAGGTTGTAGGCCTTCAGCCACTTCGCGTACTGCCCGTTGGCGATGAGGTGGTTGATCGCGTCGGCGAGCGGTTTGGCGAGTCCGTTCCCCTTCTTGGTGGTCGCCGCGATCAGGCCCTGCAGGCTGGCGCCCGCACCCGAGTACGTGCCCGCGGTCCGGGTGGGGTTCGCCGACTTCGCGTCTTGCGTGTTCTGGTACGCGATGCCCGGGTTAGGGCCGAAGTACGAGTCGATCTTGCCGGAGTTGAGCGCGAGGTAGACGGAGTTGGTGTCAGGGAAGTACTTAACCTCCAGAGTCTTGCCTTCGCCCTTCAGCTTGGTCTGCCATTCGAGCAGCAGCTTCTCCTGATTGGTGCCCGAGCTGACGGCCACCGTCTTGCCGGCCAGCGCTTCGTAGTCTCCGTCGAACGTCCAAGACTCCGACTTCAGCGTGGTGAACGCGAGATTGTCTTGGCGGTAGGACGCGAAGTCATACTTCTCTTTGCGCTGCTCGGTGTCGGTGATGTTCGAGAAGCCGACATCGGTCGCCCCGGTGTCGATGCCGACGAACAGGTTGTCCCAGGTGGCGTTCTTCACCTCGGGCTTGAGGCCGAAGACGGCGGCGACGAGCCGGCCCAGGTCGGGCTCCGCGCCGGTGAGGGTCTTCTGGTCGTCACCGGTGAAGGCGAGCGGCGGAAAGCCGGCGGGCAGCGCGCCGACGCCGATCACGAGCTTGCCGCTCTTCACGACCGAGTCGGGGAGCTCTTTGCGGATGGCGTCGACCTGTGCGACGTCGATGGTCGTCTCGGTTCCCGCGCCGTTGGCGTGCGCGGCGACTGTGACCGTTCCGGTGTCGGCGCTCGTGGTCTCCGCTGACGCCTGCCCGGAACAGGCCGCGAGTGAACCGACGAGAGCTGCTGAGGCGACGAAAGCTCCGGCCGCAGTGAGCAGCCGCTTTCGGGTTGATGCTGTGCTGGGCACGATTCTCCTTGGTGAGGGTGGGGTGGGGTTCGGATGCGGAACTCCGCGGGCGTCGGCCCGCGGCTTCAGAGCACTTTGCTCAGGAAGTCTCGGGTGCGCTGCTGCCGAGGGCGGTCGAGCACTTCGGCGGGAGTGCCCTGCTCGACGACCCGGCCGTCGTCGATGAAGACGATCCGGTCGGCGACCTCGCGCGCGAAGCCCATCTCGTGGGTCACGACGACGAGCGTGGTTCCGGTGCCGGCGAGGGTGCGGATGACCTGCAGCACATCCCCGACCAGCTCGGGGTCGAGCGCGGAGGTCGGCTCGTCGAACAGGATGAGGTCGGGTTCGAGCGCCAGGGCACGCGCGATCGCGACGCGCTGCTGCTGACCGCCCGACAATTGGCGGGGGTAGGCACTCTCCTTCTCGGCCAGCCCGACCTTGCTGAGCAGGGCACGCCCGCGTTCCCGGGCTGCAGCGACCGGCATCCCGAGAGAGATCGGCGCTTCGACCACGTTGTCGAGGATCGTCAGGTGAGGGAACAGATTGAAGTTCTGGAACACGAAGCCGATGCGCGAGCGCTGGGCGAGGATCTGCTTCTCGGTCAGCTCTTTCAGCCTGTCGCGATGCACTCGCACGCCGATCAGCTCGCCGCCGACCACGACGTATCCCTCGTCGAGCCGTTCGAGGTGGTTGATGGCCCGCAGCAGTGTCGATTTTCCCGAACCGGACGGACCGAGGATCACTGTGACCGTTCCCTCCGCGATACTCAGGTCGATGCCTTTCAGCACCGTCTTGTCGCCGAACGATTTCGTGGCGTTGTGGATCTCGACCCCCGCACTCATCGAGCACCCCCGAAGGCCGGGCGCAGCCAGGAGCGCACGCGCTGCAGCGGAGTGGGCGGGAGCACGCGAACGGCTCCCCGGGCGTAGAAGCGTTCGACGTAGAACTGCACGATCGATACGACGCTGGTCAGGATGAGGTACCAGATCGTCGCCACCACGAGCAGCGGGATGATGTCGGACGGGTAGGTGCTGCCGAGGTTCTGCACCACACCGAACAGGTCGAGCAGCGACACGTAGAACAGCAGCGACGATGCCTTCAGCAGCCCGATGATCTGATTGACGTAGGCCGGAACGATCGAGCGCAACGCCTGGGGCAGAACGATCCGCCGAAACTGGCGGCGGCGTGGGATGCCGAGCGCTTTGGCCGCTTCGAGCTGACCGTTGTCGACCGACAGGATGCCCGCTCTCACGATCTCCCCGGAGTAGGCGATCTCGCTCAGGCTGAGCCCGATCACCCCGAGCGTCAGATCGGAGAGCACGGTGACGGTCTTCACCTCCCACTGCGGGCCGAACGGGATTCCGATTCCGATCGTCGGGTAGAGGTTGCCGAGGTTGAACAGGAAGATCAGCACGAGGATCAGCGGCACAGAGCGGAACAGCCACACGTACAGCCAGCTCAGCGTGCTGAGCACCGGATTGGTGGAGAGCCGGCCGAGGGCGATGACGATGCCACCCAGAAAGCTGACGACGGCACTGATCGCGGTCGCCGCGAGCGTGAGCTGCAGTCCGGTCAGGATCGCCGGGCTGAAGAACCACTTGCCGACCTTCGACCATTCCCACGAGGGATTGGTGAAGAGGGTCTCACCGAAGTTGAGCAGCAGAACGAGCACGAGTGCCGTGGCGACCCAGCGGCCGGGATGGCGCAGCGGAACGACGCTCCGTTGCGCGAGACGATGCAGGTCGATGCCCGCGGGCACCTCCACGGAGGCCTGCGGCGCCCGGGCGATGGTGGTCATCGCTCCGCCCCCGCCGCCAGGGACTTCTCGAAGCCGTGGATGCCCACTTCTTCGGCGGGCGCGCTCAGGTCGAACAGAGGCGTGTATCCGGTGGCCAGGTACAGGCTCTTGGCCTCGGGCTGGCGGGGTCCGGTCGTCAAAGTGACCCGCGTGTATCCCCGCCGGGCGGCCTCGGCTTCGAGCTCGGCGACGACCCGGCGAGCGAGCCCTTCGCGGCGGTGAGCCGAGCTGGTCCAGATGCGTTTGAGCTCTGCGGTGTCGTCATCGAAACGCTTGAACGCACCCCCGGCGATCGGTTCGCCGTCGCGCAGCAGCAACACGAAGGCCCCGCGGGGCGCTGCGAACTCCTCGGCCGGGTAGCGGCTCAACTCGGTGGCCGCCCGCTCGCCGAAGAAGTCGCCGTAGCGGGTGTCGTATTCGAGTTCGAGCTCAGCCAGCAGCGGCCGGGCGAGTTCGTCCGTCGCGGAGACGTAGCGGAACTCGTCCGTCACGGTGTCAGGCGGCGTCACGATCGGCCTCCGCCTTGTCCGACTTGTCCGCCTTCGCGGCCTTCTCCGCATCCCGCTTCGCAACCTCTTCGCGCACGATCGGGATGACGTAGCGGCCGAAGTCGATGGTGTCGTTGATGAAGTCATACCCGCGAGCCGAGAGCACGTCGACGCCGAGGTCGACGTAGTCGAGCAGAGCGGCCGCCACGGTCTCCGGCGTGCCGACGAGAGCGTTCGAGTTGCCGCGGCCACCGGATGCCTTGGCCGGCGCCGTCCACAGCGCGCGGTCGAAGCGGTCACTGCGTTCTGCGATCTCGAGCAGCCGCTGCGACCCGGCGTTCTCCGGTTCGGCGAGCGCCCGAGCGTGGGCAGCAGGGAGCGCCGACGTGCGCTGGCGGATCGCCCCGAGAATCTCCTCCGCCTTCTTCCAGGCGAGCTCTTCGGTGGCGCCGATGATCGGCCGGAAAGCCGCCTGGATGCGGGGCGGGGTGGCACGACCGGCCGCGGCCGCGGCATCCCGGATCGTCTGGATCTGCTCGGCCGTGTTCACCAGCGGCTCGCCCCAGACCGCGTAGATGTCGCTCTCGGCGGCGCCGATCGCGTATGCGGCCGCGGACGACCCGCCGAACGAGATGTTGGGCCGGGGCTGCTGCACCGGAAAGATGTCGGACACGAAGTCGTCGAAGCGGTAGTGCTCGCCGGCGAAGCTGAACGGTTCGCGGCTCGTCCACGCCTGCTTCACGATGCGGATGTACTCGCCGGTTCGGGCGTATCGCTCGTCCTTCGTCAGATAGTCGCCCTCGGCGGCCTGGTCGGCGGTCGAGCCTCCCGTGATGAAGTGCACCGTGATGCGGCCGTCGCTGATCTGGTCGAGCGTGGCGAACACCTTGGCCGCGTACGTCGGGTACGACACGTTCGGCCGGTGCGCGAGCAGGATCTGCAGAGTGTCCAGCTTGCCGGCGATGTAGGCGGCAGCTGTGGCCGGGTCGGGCGCGCCGGAGTGGTAGGCGAAGAGGATGCGGTCCCAGCCGTTCTCCTCGTGGGCGCGGGCGAACCGCAGCGTGTAGTCCTTGTCGAAGCTCGCGCCGGAGCGCGCGCGGGTCTCACCGCCGTCGTTCAGACCGGCGATTCCGAGGAATTCAATGGGCATGTCGTTTCTCCTTCGAGGTTTGGTGAAACGTAGGCGGCGGAGTCAATGGAGTTCCACGACGCGGGAAACACGGCGTCACATCGGTCACACATCGACATGTGGGCTTGGCACGGGTTGATCCCCTCGCGACGATGTGCGGATGTCTCTGATCCGTGACCGCATTCCGGCCGACGTCGCGACGGCCGCACCTCGACCGGCGGCCCCGTCCGTCGCCGTCATCGGCGCCGGGCCGCGCGCGGTCGGCTGGCTGGAGCGGTTCGCAGCGAATCGTTACGAGCTCGGCGACGGCCGGCCGGTGGTGGTGCACCTGATCGACCCCTCACCGCCCGGCGGCGGCCGCATCTGGAGGTTCGACCAGTCGCCGCTGCTCAAGCTCAACTCGCTGGCGGCCGACGTCACAATGTTCACGGATGCGTCGTGCGCGATCGAGGGCCCGGTGCTGCCAGGGCCGTCGCTGATCGAGTGGGCGGAGCAGGTGCACACCGGCTCGATCGCCGATGTGACCGTGCGCGACGCCGGCGTGGCCAGCGAACTCGCCTCCCTGTCGCGCGACAGCTTTCCCACCCGGCGACTGCAGAGCGTGTATCTGGACTGGTTCTTCCGACGGGCGCGGGCCGTGCTCGGCGACGACGTCGAGCTGCGCGTGCACGCCGACCGGGCCGTTCGCGTGGACGGCGACGGTGACGCGCGTCAACACGTCGTGCTCGCGAGCGGAGCCGTCATCGACGTCGACCTCGTGCTCTACGCCGTCGGGCACAACGGCAGCGCACCGGATGCGGAGACCGAGCGCCTGGCCGGCTTCGCCGACCGCCACGGACTCACCTATCTGCCGCCCTCGTTCACGGCTGACGCCGACACCTCGGCGCTCGGCCCGGGCCAGACGGTCGTCGTGCGGGGCTTCGGGCTGGCCGCCGTCGACCTGATCGTGCTGCTCACCGAGGGGCGAGGCGGCCGCTTCAGCTCCCGCGCCGACGGTTCCCTCCACTACACCCCGAGCGGGCGCGAGCCGCGGCTCGTCATCGGCTCGCGCCGGGGTGTGCCGTACCATTCCAAGATCGCTTCGACCCTCGTCGGCGAGCGCCCGCCGTTGCGCTTCTTCACGGCCGAGATCGCGGCCACGCTCGCGCGCGAATCCACCCGCCTCGACTTTCGTGCCGATGTCTGGCCGCTGATCGCGAAAGAAATGCTGCACGGCTACTACGCCGAGCTGTTCACCGGCCATCCGACGCGCGTGCGGTCGTCGTGGCCGGAGTTCGTCGAACGGTTCGAACACCTCGATCCGTTCGGCCCGGGCTTGGCGCGACTCGTGGAAGAGACGGTGCCCGACCCCGACGACCGGCTCGACCTCGCGAGCTTCGACCGGCCGCTCGACGGCGTGAGGGTGGAGTCGGCCGAGGCGTTGCAGGAGGAGGTGCGGGCATACATCCGTCGCGACCTGCGGTTGCGCACGCTCCCCGAACACAGCGCGACCCTCGGCCTCTTCACGTCGCTGCTGTTCAGCCTGTTCGCGCTGTCGACCATCATCGACGCACCGAACTGGAGCGCACGCTCCCGGATGCGCGACCTGCAAGGCTGGTGGCCCGGCTACTTCAGCTTCGTCGCCTCTGGGCCGCCCGGTCATCGCCTCGAAGAGCTTCTCGCCCTGTCGGATGCCGGCATCGTCGAGTTTCTCGGCTCGGGAACCGTCATCGAGACAGACGACACGCACGGAGTCTTTCGGGCAAGCGGAGCGAACGTCGAACGCTCGGTCGAAGCCGCCGCGCTCGTGGACGCCTGGCTGCCTCCGTCGCGCGCCGCTCTCAGCGACAGCGCAGTGCTCAGGGCGCTCATCGAATCCGGCCACGGCATCGAGCACATCGTCAGCGACGCCGACTTCAGCGGCAACACCGGGCTGCTGACCGTGCGCCCGACCGACTCGAGGGTGATCGACGCGACAGGCTCACCGCATCCCCGCCGCTACGCGATCGGCCCGTACACGACCGTGCCGTTCGCCGGCGCCTTCAGTCGGCCCGGCACCAACGCGATCGCGTTTCGGGAGAACGACGCCAGCGCGAGAGCCGTTCTGCGGCACCTGGGCGCGCTGCGGGATGCGCCGAGCGCTGTGCGAGGTGCTCGACTGCCCTAGGTTCCGGAGACCGTTACGGCTCAGGGCATGGAGCCGCGCAAGATCGACGACATCTTCTTGCCCTTCGCCACCTCGTCGACGAGCTTGTCCATGTAGCGGATCTTCTGCATCAGCGGGTCTTCGATCTCCTCGACCCGGTAACCGCAGATCAGCCCGGTGATGAGCGTGGCATTCGGGTTGAGTGCGGGGATGCGCTCGAAGAAGGTCTCGAGGTCGATGTCGTCGGCGACGGCCTTCTGCAGCCCGCTCTCGTCGAAACCCGTCAGCCAGGAGAGCACCTGATCGAGCTCAGCCCTCGTGTGGCCCTTCCTCTCCACCTTCGCCAGGTACAGCGGATAGATCTTCGCGAAGCTCATGGCGGACAACTTCTGCGCAGCCATCATCTGCTCATTCAGGCCGCTGGCCGAGTGAAGAGGTTCACCAGGTTGCCGTCGGGGTCGCGGAACATCACCGAGCGGTTTCCCCACGGCATCGTGGTCGGTTCGAGCACGACGTCGGTGAGGCCGGATCTCAGACGCTCGAACTCGGTGTCGACGTCGTCGACCAGAAACTCCACGATGACGGATGCGTTCGACGCCGGCTGGGGCGCGGCCTCGCCGAGCATCGCGACCGTCTGCGAGCTCGCGATCGCGATCGTGCCGCCGTCGGTGTCGAACTGGGCGAAGATCGGCGCCGGGCGTAGGGGTGCGACACCGGTCACGCGCTCATAGAACTCGGCGAGACGGTCGACGTCGGAGGTGATGATACGGATTGAAGCGAACTGCATGGAGTCTCCTGACGATCGGGGTGCGTTCACTTCCCGAGGCTAGACGGAGCCTCCGACGTCGGGGCGGGAGCGAGCACGATGCGGCCGAAGACCTCCCCCGCATCCATGCGTCGGTGCGCATCGGCGGCGGCTTCGAGAGGGAGGATGTCGTGCACGACGGCGTGCAGATCGCCGCGGACGACGGCCTCGAACTGGGCGGCCCGCACCCGCGCCAGCTCGGGGCGGGGCACGGTGTCGAGGCTGAATGTCGCCACCGACCGCGAACGCTGGAAGCCGCGAAGCAGTGCGGCCCCGAAGTCTGCGGGCGGAAAGCCGGCGATGGCGCCGACGATGACCATCCGGCCGTTCGAGGCGAGGCGTTCGATGAACCGACCAGTGGCAGGGCCCGCCACGATGTCGAGGATGACGTCGAATCCGTCGGAGGGTGACGGGGAGATGGCCTCGCTCTCCGCACCGTCTCGGTCGAGCACGTGCGTCGCGCCCAGCTCGCGCAGTCGCTCGCCGCGCTCTGCCGACGAGGTGGTCACGGCGACCGCCGACGCCCCCGCACGCGCGGCGAGTTCGACGGCGGCGATGCCGATGCTCCCGGCGGCGCCGCGGATCAGCACCCGCTCACCGCTCACCAAACGACCGTGCGCCAGAGCGAAATGGGCCACCGGCGCCGCGCTCCCGATGGCGACGGCTTCGGTGGGGCTGAGGCCCTCCGGTAGCGCGACCACGTTCTCGACGCGAGCCAGGGCGCGCTCCGTGTATCCGCCGCTGGTGCCGGTGAACCCCCACACCCGTCGCCCCAGCCATCCCGCGTCCACGCCGTCGCCGACCGCGCTGACGACCCCGGCCACCTCGCTGCCGGGGATCAGCCCTTCGGTGAATCCGGCGCCGCCGATGGTTCCGCGACGGATGACGGCGTCGACACCGCCGACACCGATCGCCTCGGTGTCGATCACGAGCTCGCCGGAGGCGGCGGTGGGCTCCGGCACCTCGACGGGCTGCATCCCGTCGGGGTCACCGAACGTACGGATCACGATCGCGCGCATCTCTGCCCTTTTCTGAGGCGCGTGTCGGATCGCCCCGCGAACGACGGTAACGGACGCCGGCGTCCACTTAGGTAAAGTGAGAGGGATGACCGACACAGTGCCTCAGACGCTCCGCTCCGACGCCCGTGAGAACAGGGATCGCGTGCTCGACGCGGCCCGTGACCTGTTCGCGCAGTCGGGCCTCGGAGTCTCCATGCGCGAGATCGCACGGCACGCAGGAGTCGGGCCGGCCACCCTCTATCGGCGATTTCCGACCAAGCAGACGTTGGTCGTCGAGGCTTTCATGGACGAACTCCACGCCTGCCGAAAGATCGTGCACACCGGTGCGGCCGACCCGGATGCGTGGCGAGGCTTCTGCTCTGTGGTGGAACGGCTCACCGAGCTGAACGCCCGCAACCGGGGCTTCACCGACGCTTTCCTCGCCGCGCATCCGGAAGCCATCGACTTCGCCGCGCACCGGAGAGAGATGCTGAAGGAGCTCGCCGGAATCGCGGCGCGCGCCCAGGCCTCGGGCGACCTCCGGGCCGACTTCGTGCTCGATGACTTCATCCTCGTGCTCCTCGCCGGGCGCGGGCTCACGGCGACGCCAGACGGGTCGAACGCATCCGCGGCCCGTCGTTTCGCGGCGCTGATCATCGACGGATCGCGCGCCGCGTCGGGCAACCGCCCGCTGCCGAAGCCGCCCCGCCTGCTGGAGTCGGCGATCGGCTCCCGCTGACGGCCGCGCGCGGCGCCGAGCGCGAATGTGGCCGTTCCGGTCGAGTGTGGCAGGCACACCTGCCGCACT
>NZ_JBHVYL010000007.1:0-123784 GCF_042880955.1 Leifsonia sp. NPDC058292 | reverse complement strand
TCCGGGAAGAACGCTCTCGAACGCGCGGTTTGCGAGCGTTCTTCCCGGAGTCGATTGCTTTAGGGGGCGGGGGGGGCGGGGCGGGCGGGGCGCAGGCGTTGGCAGTGGGGGCAGAAGTGGGAGGAGCGGTTCATGAACTGCTCGCGCACGATGAGGGTGCCGCAGCGCGGGCACGGCTTTCCTTGCCGGCCGTAGGCGTTCAGGCTGTGCGAGAAGTAGCCCGAAGCGCCGTTCACGTTGACGTACTGCGCGTCGAAGCTCGTGCCGCCCTCGGCCAGCGCCTTCACCAGCACCAGGCGGATCTCGGCGAGCAGAGTTCGGATGCGCGCACGGCTCAGACTGTTCGCCGGCTGGGCGTAGTGCAGCTTCGCGGCCCAGAGGGCCTCGTCGGCGTAGATGTTGCCGATGCCGCTGATCAGCGTCTGGTCGAGGAGAGCGCGCTTGATCCCGGTGTTCTTGCGGCCGAGCGCCTGGGCGAAGCGCGCGTCGTCGAAGGCGGGATCGAGCGGGTCGCGGGCGATGTGCGCGACCTGGGTCGGGATGAGCGCCTCGTCGGTGCCGAGACCGCCCGGAGCCCCGTCAGCCGTAGACACGAGCGTGTCCACAGCCATCGAACCGAAGATGCGCTGGTCGACGAAGTTCACCCACAGTTCGCGCCGCGAGCCGGCCGGGTTCGGCGCCGTCTCGATGTGCAGCCGGATGCGCAGGAGCCCGCTCTCGACCGCACCCGGGTCGCGCAGCAGGATCTGCCCGCTCATCCCGAGGTGGGCGACGATCGCCTGGCCGGTGTCCGCCAGCGGGATCCAGAGGAACTTGCCTCGCCGCACCGGCGAACGCATCACCCGACCGGTGACGAGCGACTCGAACAGGCCCGAGGCCGGGTCATGCCGGCGCAGCGAACGCTGCTCGAACACTTCCACGCCGAGAATGGTCGCGCCGGTCACCGCCGGAGCGAGTCCGGCGCGAACGACCTCAACCTCGGGAAGCTCGGGCACGGCGTTTCGCGGTGAGTTCCGTCCAGGCGAGCAGGGCGGCAGACATCTCGGCCTGCTTCTTGCTGGTGCCCTCCCCCGTCGCGGTGACCAGACCGGTCACCTCCACAGTGGCGTGGAAGGTCTTCGAGTGGTCGGGACCGCTGTTCGTCACCGTGTACACCGGAAGGCCCGCACCGCGGTGGGCCGCGGCCTCCTGCAGGCTCGTCTTCGGATCCATCGCCGCGCCGAATCGCTCCGGGTTGTCGAGCAGGGGCTCGACCAGGCGCAGCACGAGCGCTGTCGCCTCGCTGCCGCCCGCATCCAGGTAGACCGCACCGATGATCGCTTCGACGGTGTCGGCCAGGATGGAGGCCTTCTCGCGGCCACCGCTCTGGTTCTCGCCGCGGCCGAGCAGGAGGAACTCCCCCAGGCCGATCATCCGAGCGACCTCGGCGAGGGCGACCGAACTGACCAGGCTGGCGCGACGCTTGGCGAGATCGCCCTCGTCGAGGGTCGGGTTCTCGCGGAACAGCTTGACCGTGACGGCCTGCCCCAGAATCGAGTCGCCGAGAAATTCGAGGCGCTCGTTGTTGGGGATGCCGCCGTGCTCGTACGCGTACGAGCGATGGGTCAGGGCAAGCTCGAGAAGCTCGGGGTCGATGTCGACCCCGAGCTTCTCGATGAGCGCACGACGGTCGCTCGTGCCCTGAGGGGCAGAGGTTCCGGCCATGACGCTTGAATCAGACGTCGGCGACCTTGCGGCCCTTGTACTCCAGGAACAGGGCGGTGCCTGCGGAGTCCTCGACCACCTTGGCGCGGTGCGGCAGGCTGTAGACGACCTTGCCGTTCTCGATCGTCTTGACGAGCGTGGGGACCTCAGCCTTCCACTGCGAACGGCGAGCGTGGGTGTTGGCGCGCGACTTCTTCCGCTTCGGAACAGCCATGACTATCTCTCTTCTCTGTTTCTGTCGATGTGGGCAGGAAGATCCCGCACATCATCATCGGAAATGTTGCTACTGGTGGGACCAGCACTGGTGTCGGAAGCCTGGAAGGCCGCAAGCGCAGACCACCGCGAATCGGTGGTTTCCTGGGGTTTGCGGTCCGGTACATCCGCCAGCCGTTCCCCGGTCTCTGGGTCGAGTCCGGGGCAATCTGGCCGGCACACCGGCTGAAACGGCAGTGCAAGCACCACCGCGTCCCTGATCAGAGGTTCAAGATCCACGTGGTCGTCGTGAACCTCATAATCAAAAGCTTCGTCAGAAGAATACGCGAAAAGTTCTTGGAAATCGACTTCGACAGGCAGGTCGATGTCGATCAGGCATCGGCCGCACACACCGGCGGCCTTCGTTTCGCCCTCGGCGGAGACGAGGATTCCCTCGTGCATCGACTCGAGACGGAGGTCGAGGTCGATGGTCGCGCCTACCGGCACGCTCACGAGTCCCTCGCCCAGTTTCTCGTCGACGGGGAGCGCGATCGCCTGCTCGCGCATCTCTCCCGGGCGGTGGATGAGGTCGTACACGTTGACGGTGTACGGGGTGGTTTTGAACTTGGTCACGAGCGACTATTTTACGCTGCGCCCCTGACAGTTGGCCCGGGTGTCCACCCTTCGGGGATGAGCGAGACCGGGATGAGCGCCGCCCTCGCCCTCCGCGCACGCCCCGCCTGGCCTTCGAGCGCCGCCAGCACGCGCTGGAGGTCGTCGGCGAGACCGACGGCGACGGCGCGTGTCGGCGGTCCGAACGCGTCCCTCTCCCGCACTTTGAGCAGGCGCGCGATCGCGCCTTCTCCTGGCGTTCCGGCCACGGCGGCGGAGACGCGCTGGGCGAACACGCGCGGCGTCTCGGTGTCCGGCACGGACCAGCCGAGGTCGCGCGCCGTGTCGTGCAGTTCGCTCCAGGCGACGGCGGCGCCGCCCCACTCGTCCGTCAGCCGCTTGAGCCTGTTCCGCCTCCGGATGCGCCGCAGGAGCGCCGGGGTGAGCAGAACCGCGATGACGAGCAGCCCGACCCCCAGACCGGAGACGATCGGCTGCGCGGGCGACGTCGCGGCCGATCCCGTCGGGTTCGGCACGTTGGTCGGATCGACCGGCACGATCGGTTTCGCGGCGGAGGTCGATGTCGAATCGGTCTGCGGGCCGATCGGTGCGGTCGTCGTGTCCGGCCGGGTGTAGCTGGGGATGGTGCCGCGCCCGACTGTCGGTTCGAAGGCCACCCAGCCGACACCGGCGAAGTACAGCTCGGGCCACGCGTGCAGATCATCGCTGGTGACGGTGTACTGGCCCGGGTTGTTCGCCGTTCCGCCGTTCGTCGCGCCGGGAAGGTATCCCTCAGCCACGCGCGACGGGATCCCCAGAGTGCGCGCCATGAGCGCCATCGCCGAGGCGAAGTGCACGCAGTAGCCGCTCTTGACCTCCAGGAACTTGGCGATCACCCGGGCGCCGTCGCCGTCGTAGCCCTGGCGCAGCGGCGTCTGCGTCGAGTACACGAAGCTGTTGTCGCGGAAGTAGTCCTGAAGGGCCACCGCCTTGTCGTACTCCGATCCGGCCCCGGCCGTCGCGGCGATCGCGGTCGACGAGATGATGTCGGGCAGCCCGGACGGCAGGAACAGGTCGCGCTGCACGTCGGCCGGCACGAAGCCTCCCGCGCTCTTCAGTTGCTCCGCGGTCGGTTGCAGCACGAGAGACGTCGCGGTGTACTTCTGACCCTGCGTCGACGAGTTGACGCCGCCGATGGTCAGATCGTCGGGGTCGTACGACCAGGTGCCGTTCAGCCCTTTGACGCCCTGCACCGGATAGGGCACGGGCAGCCAGCGGGACTGCATGTTGTCGATCTCGATGCTCGTCGTGATCTTCGTCGTCGCCACCGTGTCCGACAGCCCGAACACCGGGCCGATCGTATTGCCGGACGGCAGTCGTTTCGTGTCGCGCTCCCGGTGCTTCCACACCGAGCCGGTGAACTGGTCGAGGGATGCGAGCTTCAGGTACTGCCCGCTCGCGGCGGTGGTCGTGTATGTGAGCGTGCGCACGGCGGCCGGGCGGCGCAGGTCGCGACCGAGGTCGATGAGGGGCGTCACCGTTCCGCCGATGGACACGCCGCCGGCGGTGAACGAGCTCGCGCCGCCTTGATCGAATCCCGGTGCGGTGCCGGCCAGCACCATTGCCACGACGATGGAGGATCCCGCGACCGAGAGCGCTGCGGTCGGCCGCGGCGTTCCGGGGCGGCGCGTGCGCACGTCGCAGCGCAGCAGCCAGAGGAAGGCGGCCGCCGAAAGTGCGAGCGCGAACGGGTCGAGCCCGTCGCCGAGCAGAGCGGCGGGCACCACCAGCACCGCCGCGACCCCGATCGCCGTGAACGCCGGGATGCGGAAGGCGATCGCGAACGTGTCGAGCACGATCGCGAGGAGACACCCGCCGCCGACCACCAGGAACAGGAACTCGGGCAGTGCCTCGGCCGGGGTGCCCTGCTGGTAGATCGAGAGCATGGCCTGGCCCGACAGGTCGTTGAACCGCGCGAACGTCGCCGGCGTCGGGATGACCCCGGCGAGGCCCGTTCCCCGGCCGAACAGCACGGTCATGATCATCGCGAACTCGACCAGCAGGAGAAGCGGCACGAGCTGGCGGCGCACGCCGAGCATCCTGAGCCCCGCTCCGGTCACGAGCACGATGGCGGCCGAGACGGCCAGGGCGAACCACCAGCCGACCCCTTCGATCAGCCCGACGAGCGCCAGGCTCACCGCGAGCACCTGCAGCAGCAGAGCGCCGGTCAGCCGCCAGTAGCCGACACGGCGCGTGCGTGTCAGCGAGAGCGACGCTGCGCCGACCGCCGCCTCGCTAGCCATGCAGCACCGCCGCGCGATGGCCCTGCAGGGCGCGCTGCCAGCAGTCGGCCGCATCCTCGCCCGCTGCGAACGGCACCACGAGCCAGCCGGCTTCGGCGAGCACCTCGCCCACCGAAGACGACGCCGCGGCTGCGACGAACGCTACGGCCGGGTCGCACATGGGCCGCAGCGCTGCCAGGGCCCCGAGTTCGTCGACAGTGCCGCCGGCGAGCATCGCGAACACGGGAACGGCCCGGCCGGAGCGACGAAGACCGGCCGCCAGCTCGGCGACGGCGTCGTCCCTGCCTTCCCGCTCCTGATCGACAGCGGCGAGGTCGGCGAGCAACTGCCGGTCGGCGCTGCCCAGATCGTAGGTCGGAGTCGCAGAGCCGAGCGTTCCCGTGCGACCGGCACCACTGCGACCGCTCAGCTGCCGCGACGCGGTCTCGACGACGCTCACCACGAATCCCTGGTCGAGCAGGTGCACGCCGATCGAGGCGACCAGCTCCACCAGCGTCTCGAACTCGTCCGCTGTTCCCAGCCCCGCGGCGGTGTCGAACAGCAGCCACGACTCCGGATTGCTGCGCTGCTCCTCCTGACGCACCATCAGCTGGTCGTGCCTCGCCGTCGCCCGCCAGTGCACCCGACGCAGCGGGTCGCCCGGGCGGTACTCGCGCGCGATGAGCTCATCCGCGCTCGGGATGCTGTGCCGCAGCAACTCGTGCTCGGAGCCTTCGCTGCGGGCGATGTCGAGATCGCCCGTCGACAGCTCACGCACGCGCGGGGTCACGACGAACTGCCTCGCCTGACCGAGGGCGTACTCCGCGTACGCCAGCCCGAACGGGTCGGTTCGGCTCACGATGAGCGGGCCGACCGGATGCGAACCGCGCCGCACCCCACGAACCTCCTGGCGCAGCACGATGGTGTCCCGTCCGTGACTCGCGTTCCCCTGGTGCGCTCCGAGGCGAGGGAACGGCGCCGACGGCTGCACCTCGACAGCGGCCGGAGCGAACTCCCGCCACCGTGCCGCCGGCGACGGCCGGGGCGACAGGTTGCGGGCGGTCGTCACGATGCTCGCCCTCTCCCCCGCACCGACGATGTCCGGGTGGAAACTGCGCGTCACGGCGAGCCTGGGCCGGTCGATCGTCACAGAGATCATCGCGGCGAGCGGCAGAACGGTGAGGAACAGCCCGACGAACAGCACATCCGTGCGCCCGAGCACCGCCGAGCCGACGAGCGCGAGCACCCCGACGCCGAACAGCGCCCACCCCCGCGTGGTCGGCCGCGGTTTGCGAACCGGCGAAGACGAACGCTCGCGCCGTGGCACGGGTCAGCCCGCCGCGCCCGGTCCGGCCTGCCCGCTGCGGGCACGCCCTTGACTCACGGAAGCGCCACGACTCGCGCCGCCGCCGACCGCTCCGCCGCGGCCCGCGCCGCCGCCGACCGCTCCCGAGCCGACCGGCACGGGCGTCGAGGCGACGATGCGCCGCACGATGTCGGCGATCACGGGGGCGCTCTCGTGGTGATGTCCGAGCGCGCGGCTCGTGGGGAGCAGCCGGTGCCCGAGAACGGGAACGGCCAGCACATCGATGTCGTCGGGGAGCACGAAGTCGCGGCCGTCGAGCGCAGCGCGAGCCTTGGCGGCACGCACGAGCTGGAGGGTGGCGCGGGGGCTCGCCCCCAGGCGCAGGTCGCGGTCTTCCCTGGTCGCGCGCACCAGGTCCACCGCATACTGTTTGACCGGCGTCGACGCATACACGCCGCGCGCCGTCTGCATCATGGCGCGAAGCTCTTCGGAGGTGACCACCGGGCCGATCCGCGAGAGCGGGCTCGACGTGTCCCGCGTGGTCAGCATCGCCAGCTCGGAGTCGTCGTCGGGGTAGCCCATCGCGATGCGCGCCATGAAGCGGTCGCGCTGCGCCTCGGGCAGGGCGTAGGTTCCCTCCATCTCGACCGGGTTCTGGGTGGCCACGACGATGAACGGTGCGCCGAGCGGATACGTCGAACCGTCCACCGTGACCTGGCGTTCCTCCATGCACTCGAGCAGCGCCGACTGCGTCTTCGGGCTCGCCCGATTGATCTCGTCGCCGATCACGATGTTGGCGAAGATGGCGCCGGGCTTGAACTCGAACCGGCGCTCGGCCTGGTTGTAGACCGACACACCGGTCACATCGCTCGGCAGCAGGTCGGGTGTGAACTGGATGCGGCTGACCGTGCAGTCGACCGACTTGGCCATCGATTTCGCCAGCATCGTCTTGCCGACGCCCGGCACATCCTCGATGAGCAGGTGACCCTCGGCGAGGAGAACGGTGAGCGCTGTGCGCACAGCCTCGTGCTTGCCGTCGATCACCGACTCGACGTTGGCCGTGATCTGCTCCGCGGCGCGGCGCAGCCCTTCCAGGTCCATCCCCGCAGCGGGCTCGTCTTTCGCTTCGGCGGTGACGGAGGATTCGGTGGGCTGTCGCGTCGCGTAGCTGTTCATGTCTCCTGCAAATACTCGTAGACGGCGGTGGGCACGTACGGGCTCACGTCTCCCCCGAGCGCGGAGACCTGGCGCACGAGAGAGCTGGAGACATGGGCGTTGGCGGGGTCGGGGAGCAAGAAGATCGTCTCGACCGCGGCCAGATTGCGGTTCACGATGGCCATCGGCGTCTCGTAGGCCACGTCGACCTGAGAACGGATGCCCTTCACGAGCACGTGCGCTCCGACGTCGGTGCAGTAGTCGACGAGCAGGCCGACGCTCCAGGAGGCGACCACGATCGAGCCCCGGATGCCCGCATCCTCGATCGACTGCTCCAGGAGCGATACGCGCTGGGCGATGGGCAGCAGCGCCGATTTGTCCGGGTTGTGCACCACGAGCACGTGCACCTCGTCGAACATGCCTGCGGCACGCTCGATGACATCGAGATGCCCGAGCGTGACCGGGTCGAACGATCCAGGGACAACGGCGATCCTGTTCATAGGCCTTCAGACTATCCCGACGAAACCGGCATTTCGTTGTGAATCCGTTACCGAAATGTTGCCGGGTCGTCTCAGGACTTCTCGAGGAAGGCCCGCTCGCTCTCGTCCAACCGGCGGGCGAGGGCAGCGGCGAGCGCGGGATGCGCACTCAGGCCGCCCTCCGACTCGAGCGTGTCGTGGGCCGCGAGGCGCGCATCCGCGATCAGCTCGCCGTCTGTCGCCACCCTCAGCAGCCTCAGCGACGAGCGACCGCCCGACTGCCGGCTCCCGAGCACGTCGCCCTCACGGCGCAGTTCCAGGTCGATGTTCGCCAGCTCGAATCCGTCGAGCGTCGCGGCGACGGCCTCGACGCGCTCGCGGGCGAGCGTCTCCTGCTCGGCCGAGGTGACCATCAGGCAGATTCCGGGGACCCCGCCACGGCCGACCCTGCCGCGCAGCTGGTGAAGCTGCGAGACCCCGAACCTGTCCGCATCCAGGATCACCATCGCCGAGGCGTTGGGAACGTCGACACCGACTTCGATCACGGTGGTCGCGACGATGAGGTCGAGGTCACCCGTCGCGAACGAACGCATCACGTCGTCTTTGACATCGGCCGGCAGCTTGCCGTGCAGCACGCCGGTGCGAGCGCCCGCGAAGAGCGGATCGGCCCGCACCTGGGCGTCGACCGCCTCCACGTTGGCGATCGGGCGCGCCGGGCCTTCGTCGTCCGGAGTCTCCTCGCCGTCGTCTTCGAGGTCTTTGCCGGTGATCGCCGGACACACCACGAACACCTGCCTGCCCTTGGCGATCTCCTCCGCCGCGCGCTCCCAGATGCGCCGCTCCCAGCCCGGGCGGTCGGCCAGCGGCACGACGAAGCTCTCGATCCCCTGACGACCGGCGGGCAGTTGTGCGATGGTCGACACGTCGAGGTCGCCGAACACCGTCATCGCTACCGTGCGCGGGATGGGCGTCGCCGTGAGCACGAGCACGTGCGGCGGAGTCCCGCCCTTCGCCCGGAGCGCCTCCCGCTGCTCCACACCGAACCGGTGCTGCTCGTCGACGACGACGAGCCCGAGGTCGAAGAACGTCACCGCGTCGCCGAGCAGCGCGTGCGTGCCGACCACGATGCGGGACTGACCCGAGACCGTGCGCAACAGCGCCCTTTTGCGCTCGGCGGTCGACAGCTGGCCGGTGAGCATGGTCGGCATCAGACGGGCGGCGAGGTCGGGGCCGAGCACTTTGACGATGGACCGGAGGTGCTGGGATGCGAGAACCTCGGTCGGCGCCAGCAGCGCGGCCTGTCCCCCGGAGTCGGCGACGGCGAGCATCGCCCGCAACGCGACGAGCGTCTTGCCCGAACCGACCTCACCCTGCACCAACCGGTTCATCGGCGCGGTGTCGGCCAGGTCGCGTGCGATCTCGTCGCCCACCAGCGCCTGATCGTCGGTCAGCGTGAACGGAAGTGCCGCGTCGAACTGTTCGAGGAAACCGCCCGGGGTCGGCCGCCGCGAGGTCGCCGCGACCGCGCGCGACGCCGCCCGTTGCTGCAGCAGAGCGGTCTGCAGCACGAAAGCCTCCTGAAAGCGCAGGGCATCCCGCGCTCGCTGCCAGTGCGCATCCTTCTCCGGGCGATGGATGCGCTCGAGCGCCTCCCGGAACGACAGCAGCCCGCGTTCCCGCGCGACCTCCGCCGGCACCGGATCGGCCACGTCGCTCACCGCGTCGAGCGCGAGCTCCACGGCCTTCTGCACCTGCCAGCTGGCGACGGTGCCTGTCGCCGGATAGATCGGGATGGGGGTCATCGCCCAGTCTTTCGCCGCGGCGCTCGTTCTGGCCGGGGCGTCCACGTCATCGGGCTCGAAGAGCTCGTAGTCGGGATGCGCGAGCTGCAGCGCTCCGCGATAGTCGGAGACCTTGCCCGCGAAGATGCCGCGCACGCCCGGAGTCAGCTCCTTCGCACGCCAAGCCTGATTGAAGAACGTGAGGGTGAGCATCCCCTCCCCGTCGGAGATCTTCACCTCCAGGATCGAGCCGCGGCGCGCACGCATCGGCCTCTCCTGCACCCGGACCACCTCGGCCACGATGGTCACGTTCTCGTCGATCGGCAGGTTCGCCAGCGCGGTCAGCTCGCCCCGCCTGGCGTACCGCCGGGGGTAGTGGCTCAACAGATCGGCGATGGTGCGCATCCCGAAAGCCTTCTCGAAGGCCGCTGCCGTGCGGCCGCCGAGCACCCCCGACAGCTTGGAGTCGAGCGTGACCGTGTGCTCGGGCGCCGGAGAGGACACAGAACTCATGGTTCGATCGTAGGCGCGACGTCCGTCAGTGCTGCGAGCTCGGCGGCGACATCGGGGTCTTCGGGGCGCTCGGCGAGCAGGCGGCGCTGGATGCCCAACGCCTCCTCGTCACGCCCCAGCAGGCGCAGGGCGTGGCCGACCGACCACTCCGCCCAGAACAGCTGGTCGGCGGTGCCCACCGCGGACGCCGCATCCCGTGCCGCCACGAACTCGACCAGGGCCTCGGCCGTATCGCCTTCGCCGATCAGCGTCCAGCCGCGGTTGTTGTGCAGCGACACCGCCCACCGCAGCGTGCGCGGGTCGTTCGTCGCCGCGAGCTCGGCCAGCCCCTCCGTCGTCCAGCTCTCCGACGACTCCGGGTCGGCGATCGCGAGCATGTGGATGGCGTCGACCGCCAGAAACAGTTCGCCATCGCGCCGCGCCCGGGCCAGGGCTTCGGCGAACAGCGACACGGCCTCCTCCCGGCGTCCGGCCGAGCGCCGGAGGCGACCGCGCTCCAGCTGGATGCGCACGTCGAGCACGCCGATCGCCGGCTCCAGGGAGTCGAGCAGCGCATCCGCCTCGTCGAAGCGGTGCTGCAAGCCGAGCGCCCGCGCGCGCTGCGTCTCCAACTCGGCCCGCTCCGCCTCGGTGCGATCGGCTTCGGCTGCCGCCTGCGCGAAACGGTGCGCGGAGGCGATCGGGTCGTCGAAGTTCCACAGGGCGTCGAGCTCGGACTGGTCGAGTCGTTCGTCCACGACCCCATCTTGGTGGGCGCGGGCCCCCGGCCGCTAGGCTCGACAGCACCATGACACGAATCGTCGCCGGTTTCGCAGGCTCCCTGGCGCTGCAGGTGCCCAAGAGCGGCACCAGACCGACCAGCGACCGGGTGCGGGAGGCGATCTTCTCCGCCCTCGACGCCCGCGACGAGCTCCGTGGCGCGCGCGTGCTCGACCTCTTCGCCGGCTCGGGCGCCCTCGGCCTCGAAGCCGCCAGTCGCGGCGCCGCCACCGTCATGCTCGTCGAGAAGGGCGCCGAGGCCGCGGCGGTCATCCGGCGCAACATCTCGGCCCTGCTGAAAGCCGCGCCGAAGGATGCGAAGCCGAAGCTCGAAGTGCGCTCGACGGCCGCGCAGACCTTTCTGAGCGGTTCGGGGTCGACATACGACCTCGTGTTCATCGACCCGCCTTATGACCTCGGCGACGACGACATCCGCCAGGTGCTGAGCACCCTCGAGCACAGGCTCGCCCCGCACGCCACGGTGTGCCTCGAGCGGAGCACCCGCTCCCCCGAGCCGGAACTCCCGGCAGGCCTGGCCCTCGACCGGCGCAAAGACTACGGCGACACCGCCCTCTACTGGCTCGTCGTGCCCTGACGCGCGGGCGAGCGTGGCCCTTCCCGTCGAGTGTGGCCGTTGCGGTCGAGCGTGGCAGGTGTGCCGGGCACACTCGACCGCAGCGGCCACATTCAGGAGCGCGCAAGCGGCGATAGCGAGCAGCTCTCGACCACCGCCGCCGCGTCAGCCGGCCTGGCCGTTCCACTCCAGGTAGGGGTCCCAGCCGCCGCGCTCGTCGAACGGGCGACCGTCGACCAGCAGACCGGCCCCGTCGACGACGCGTCCGATGGCACGGAAACCTCCCGGAAGCGAAGCCTGTGCCCCGAAGGTGGCGAAGAGCGAGTGGTCCTCCCCACCGGTGAGCGCCGTTCTCGTGTCCACGCCCAGACCGGATGCGCCGAGCCGGGACGCGTCCAGGTCGATCGCGACTCCGCTGGCCTCGGCGACCCGCCGAGCGTCGAGCGCCAGGCCGTCACTGAGGTCGAGCATCGCCGTGGCTCCCGCTTGCGCCGCGAGCGGGCCGTCCGCGATCGGCGGGTGCGGTCTCAGCTGGGCAGTGACGGTGTGCGGATGCGCCCCGAGCACCCCCGCGAACAGGCTCGCGTCGGGCTCGCCCTCCGCGTCCACCGCCGATTCGAAGAGCTGCCGCAGCCCCGTGGCCGCGAGGCCGAGCGGGCCGGACACGGCGACGATGTCGCCCACTCGCGCACCGCTGCGCAGCACGGGGTCCCTGCCTTGCAGGTCGCCGAAGGCGGTGACCGCGATCGTGAACGTGTCCGACACCGACAGGTCTCCCCCGACGACGCCGCAGCCCGGGGCCAGCCGGCTGCACGCATCCCGCAGCCCGTCGGCCAGAGCGAGCAGGTGGCCGACCGGTGTGCTGCTCGGCGCCGCGATCGCGACCACGAGGGCCGTCGGAACGGCTCCCATCGCGGCCACGTCCGAGAGGTTGGTCGCCGCAGCCTTCCAGCCGAGGTCGTACGGTGACGACCAGGCCCAGCGGAAGTCGGGGCCGTGCACCATCATGTCCGTGGTCACCACGTACCGCGCATCCGGGGCGGCGAGAACGGCAGCGTCGTCACCCGGGCCGACGATCGTCGCACTCGACTGCGGTAGACGAGGGAAGATCTGCGCCAGCGTCGCCCGTTCGGAGGTCGCTCCCAGTGTGGCGTCGGCCGGCCTCTCAGACATCGTCATGCATCAAACGGTAGCCTGAAACGGATGCCCAGCTCGCCCGCCGCACGCCGCCGCAAGGCCGCCATCGCCGCGACCCTCACCGCCGCCGTCCTCGCTCTCACGGGATGCGCGCCGATCGTCGCCCTCGACGCCGCCGCGGACTCGAACGACCCCGGCTGCGCCGAGATCAGCGTGCGCCTTCCCGACACCGTCGCCGACAAGCCGCAACGCGAGACCAATGCACAGGCGACGGGTGCGTGGGGAACGCCGACGGTCGTTCTCCTGCGCTGCGGCGTTCCGCCGATCGGGCCGACGACGAAACCGTGTGTCTCGGTGAACGGGATCGACTGGGTGCTCATGACAGACCCGACGGCCAAATCCATCGTCTATCAGACGTTCGGTCGCACGCCGGCGACCGAGGTCATCATCGACCATGTCGCCGGAGTCTCCGATTCCGCCGTGCTCCCCGACCTCGCGAGCGCGATCGCAACCGTCAAACAGACGCAGAAGTGCCTCTCGACGTTGGATACCGACCCCACGACGAGTCCGAACCCGGGCCAGACATCCCCGACGCCCAGCCCGACGCCGGGTTTGTGACATCGGAGATCTGGGTCGACACGCCGGCGGGCTGACCGTCCTGCCGGAGAATTCCGGCTGGTGCCGCGAAATCTCCGACGTAAGGAGGACGCAAGCAGCGGGTCAGGCCGCGCGGGCCAGGGCGACGGTAATCAGCTCGTCGATGAGGGCCGGGTAGCTGAGGCCCGATTCCTGCCAGCAGCGCGGGAACATCGAGATGGGCGTGAAGCCGGGCATCGTGTTGATCTCGTTGATCACGAAACCGTCGGCGGTGAGGAAGAAGTCGACCCGGGCGAGCCCTTCGCCCCCGATCGCGTCGAACGCCTTCACCGCGAGCGACTGCATCGTGGCGAGCTCCTCCGCCGACAGGTCGGCCGGGCACACGAGGTCGATGCCCGGAGCGTCGAGATACTTCGCGGCGAAGTCGTAGAAGTCGCGGCCCGAGACCACGATCTCGCCCGCCACGGATGCGCGGGTCGCTTCGCCCGGGCGTCCGCCGAGCACCGCGATCTCGACCTCGCGACCGACCAGCGCCGACTCGATGAGCACGCGGTCGTCTTCGGCGAGGGCCGTCTCGATCGCGGCGTCGAGCTCGCCGGGCTCTTTGACTTTGCTCACACCGACGCTCGAACCGGCACGCGCCGGCTTGACGAACGACGGCAGGCCGAGGTCGGCCGCGGCCGCTCGCACTGCATCCGGGTTCGTGCGCCACTCGTACGAGGTCACAGTCAGCCACGGCGCGACGGGGATGCCCGCCTGCTGCAGCACGCTCTTCGTGAAGTGCTTGTCCATGCCGAGGGAGCTGGCGAGCACACCGCTGCCGACGTACGGCAGATCGACGAGCTCGAGCATCCCCTGGACCGTGCCGTCTTCGCCCCACGGGCCGTGCAGGATCGGGAACACGACATCGACGTGACCGAGCGAGCGCGTTTCGCCCGCCTCGGTGACGGTCAGCTCGTGACTGAGTGCGTTCTCGGGCCAGTGCACGCGCGAGCCATTGTCCGGCACCGTCGGCATGTCTTCGGCGTTGAGCGCGAAGAGCGCAGCGTCGTCGGGCTGGAGGGTGAACGCCCCGTCGCGCGTGATGCCGACGGGGATGACGTCGTAGCGCTCGCGGTCAATCGCGGCGAGCACTCCCGCCGCCGTCGCGCAGCTGATCGAATGCTCGCTTGACCGACCCCCAAAGAGAAGCGCGACCACGAGTTTGTCCGTCATCCAGTGTCCTTTCGCCCTGAGGCTCGTCCGAGTCGGTGGTGAGGTGCGGGGCGATGTCTTTCGGGTCGAGCGTGCCGGCCAGCACCTGGCTGACCTGCCGCACGATCGGCATCTCGACCCCGCGCGCCTCGGCGAGGGTGAGAATGGGCGCGACCGACGCCAGACCCTCCGCCGTCTGGTTCATCTGCTTCACGACGTCGGTGAAGCTGTAGCCCTGGCCGAGCAGCCGCCCGGCTGTGTTGTTGCGGCTGAGCGACGATTCGCAGGTGGCGATCAGGTCGCCGAGCCCGGCGAGACCGGACAGCGTGACGGCCTCTGCGCCGTAGGCGACAGCGAAGTCGGTCATCTCGACGAGCCCGCGCGTGATGATCGACGCCTTGGTGTTCTCGCCGTAGCCGACGCCGTCGACGATGCCGATCGCGACGGCGATGAGGTTCTTCAGCACTCCGCCGAACTCCGTGCCGATCACGTCGGTGTTCACGAAGCTGCGGAAGTAGCGGTTGGTGGCGGCCATGGCAACGACCTGCGCGGTCTCCAGGCTCACCGACGAGACGACGGCAGCGGTCGGCTGCTCGCGGGCGATCTCGAGGGCGAGGTTGGGGCCGGACGCCACGGCGATGCGTTCGGGCTCGATCGGTAGGCCCTGAGCGATGACTTCGCTCATCCGGAGGCCGGTGCCCTTCTCGACGCCCTTCATCAGGCTCACCACGGTGGTCTCCGGGCCGAGGAACGGCTTGATGGCCTCCAGGTTCGACCGCAGGGTCTGGCTCGGGATGGACACGAACACGAGTTCCGCATCTCGCATGGCCTCGCTCAGCTTGGAGGTGGCCCGCAGATTGCGCGGCAGGTTGATGCCCTCGAGGTAGTCGCTGTTGCGCTTCACCTCGTTGATCTCACGGGCGAGCTCGGGCCGGCGCGCCCAGAGCACGACGTCGGACCCGCCGTCGGCGAGGATCTTGGCGAACGTGGTTCCCCAGCTTCCCGCGCCGAGCACCGCGATGCGACGGGGAGCGACCACCGGGCGCTTGTTCGAGTTAGCCCTCAAAGCGGCCGGTCTCCTTCTGGTCGTGATCGGCGGGGTTCCACCGGGTGGCAGGAGCCTTCTCGCCGCGGAGGTCTTCGAGCAGCGCCGTGATGGCATCCATGATGACGGCAGTCGCTTCGGCGAGCGTCGCCGAGTCGAGATTGCGTCCGCGGAACGCCGACAGGTCGACCGGGTCGCCGAACTTCACGGTGACGGTCTTGCGTGGAAAGAAGCTGATCTTCTTGCCGTAGCGTGCCATGACCTCCTGGGTGCCCCAGTGTGCAACGGGGATCACGGGGATGTCGTGCTCCAGTGCCATCCGCGCCGCGCCCGTCTTGCCGCGCATCGGCCACAGGTCGGGGTCGCGTGTCAGGGAGCCCTCGGGGTAGATGATGATGATGCCGCCATCATCCACGAACTTCTGAGCCGCCTGCAGCGGCGCTGCACCCCGCGTCGAGCCCGCGCGTTCGACCGGCACCTGACCCGACTTGCGAAGCAGCCACCCGACCACGGGAACCTTGAACAGGCTTCCTTTGGCGAGGAATCGCGGCATGCGCCCGAGGTGCCAGCTGACCATGCCGATCATCACGGGGTCGATCTCGCTGTAGTGGTTCGGTGCGACGACATACGCCCCGCGGCGTGGCAACTTCTCGCCGTCGATGACCTTGAAGCGCACCGCGATCGACATGATCGGGATGACGACACCCGCGAGAACCCAGAAGACAGACGGCTTCGAGGTCTCTTTGCGCGGCAGGCGGGCGGGCTTCACAGGGGCAGGCTTCTGCTCTGAAGGAGGTCGGGACACGTGCCCATTATCCTTCGAGAACGAAGTCGGCTCCCAGCAGCTCGAGCTTGGTGATGAAGTTCTCGTAGCCCCGGCTGATGATCCCCACGTTGCTGACGGTCGAGCGGCCGTCGGCGCTGAGCGCGGCGATCAGGTGGCTGAAGCCGCCGCGGAGGTCGGGAACGACGATGTCGGCGCCGTGCAGCTCGGTGGGCCCGGAGATCACGGCCGAGTGGTTGAAGTTGCGCTGGCCGAACCGGCAGGCGTGCCCGCCGAGGCAGTCTTTGTGGATCTGGATGGTCGCACCCATGTCGACGAGCGCGTCGACGAATCCGAACCGCTGCTCGTATACGGTCTCGTGCACGATCGAGACGCCCTTCGCCTTGGTGAGGGCGACCACGAGCGGCTGCTGCCAGTCGGTCATGAAGCCGGGGTGCACATCCGTCTCGATCACGACGGGCTTGAGCTCACCACCGGGGTGGAAGAAGCGGATGCCGTCGTCGTGGATCTCGAACGCGCCACCGACCTTGCGGAAGACGTTGAGGAAGGTGAGCATCTCGGGCTGGCGTGCGCCGCCGACGTAGATGTCTCCACCGGTCGCGAGGGCCGCTGCCGCCCAGCTGGCGGCCTCGTTGCGGTCGAACAGCGCGGTGTGGCTGTAGCCGACGAGCTTCTCGACACCCTCGATGCGGATGACGCGGTCGGTGTCGACCGTGATGATCGCGCCCATCTTCTGCAGGATGTTGATGAGATCCATGATCTCGGGCTCGATCGCCGCGCCCTTCAGCTCGGTGATGCCGGCCGCGCGAACGGCGGTGAGCAGCACCTGCTCGGTGGCGCCGACGCTCGGGTACGGCAGCTCCAGCTTGGCGCCGTGCAGGCCGTTCGGGGCGGTCATCCGGATGCCGGTGGGCAGCTTGTCGACGATGGCGCCGAACTTGCGCAGCACCTCGAGGTGGTAGTCGATCGGGCGGTCGCCGATGCGGCAGCCGCCGAGGTCGGGGATGAACGCCTCGCCGAGGCGGTGCAGCAGCGGGCCGCAGAACAGGATCGGGATGCGGCTGGAGCCGGCGTGCGCGTCGATGTCGGCCATGTGGGCGCTCTCGACGTTGCTCGGGTCGAGTAGCAGTTCGCCCTCGTCGGTGCCGTCTGTGACCTTCACTCCGTGGATCTCGAGCAGACCGCGCACGACCCGCACATCGCTGATGTCGGGAACGTCGCGCAGCACGCTCGGACCCTCACCGAGGAGGGCAGCGACCATCGCCTTGGTGACGAGGTTCTTCGCGCCTTTCAGTTCGATCCGGCCGCGGAGCGGAATGCCGCCGTTGATCGCGATGCGATCGCCTTTGAGGCCGACGCTGGCTCCTGCTGCTTGTGCGTCCTGAAGGAGTGAGTTCAAAGTTTCACCGGTAACGTCTTAGGCCGCCAGCTCTCGCGGCGGGCTTCGAATTCTGTGATGTGCGCCTCGTCACGCAGGGTCAGCCCGATATCGTCCAACCCTTCGAGCAAACGCCATCTAGTGTAATCGTCGATCTCGAAAGAGACTGTGATGCCACCGACGCTCGCCGTCTTTGCAACCAGATCGACCGTCGCCTCTATTCCCGGGCTGGCCTCGATGGCCTCCCAGAGACGTTCGGCGTCCTCCTCGCTGATCTGCCCGGCGAGGAGTCCCTGTTTGCCCGCGTTGCCGCGGAAGATGTCGGCGAACCGCGGGCTGAGCACCGCGTTGAAACCGTAGTCGCGCAACGCCCACACGGCGTGCTCGCGAGAGGACCCGGTGCCGAAGTCGGCGCCCGCGATCAGGATGCGGCCGGCCTTGTACGGCTCCTGGTTCAGGATGAAGTCGGGGTCTTGACGCCAGGCGTAGAACAGGGCGTCGTCGAAGCCCGTCTTGGTGACGCGCTTCAGGAACACCGCCGGGATGATCTGGTCGGTGTCGACGTTGGAGCGGCGGAACGGTACGGCGACGCCGCTGACGGTGGAGATCTTTTCCATCAGGCGCCCACCTTCTCTCCATTGCGCGTATCCGCCGTGTCACCGGTCGGCGTGTCGCCGCCTTCGTCGCCGTTCAGATCCCACGGGCTCGAGAGCGTTCCGCGGATCGCCGTCGCGGCGGCGACCAGCGGGGAGACGAGGTGCGTGCGGCCGCCTTTGCCCTGCCGACCCTCGAAGTTGCGGTTGGAGGTGGAGGCGCAGCGCTCCCCCGGCGCGAGCTGGTCGGGGTTCATCCCGAGACACATCGAGCAGCCGGCGAAACGCCATTCGGCGCCGAATTCCTCGACGATCTTGTCGATTCCCTCGGCTTCGGCCTCGATGCGCACGCGCGCGCTGCCGGGCACCACCATGACACGCACGCTGTCGGCCTTCTTGCGGCCTTTGATGATCGACGCGAACGCGCGCAGGTCTTCGATGCGGCTGTTGGTGCACGAGCCCATGAACACCGCATCCACCGGGATGCTCTTCATCGGCGTGCCGGCGGTCAGGTCCATGTACTCCAGGGCCCGCTCGGCGGCGGCGCGCTGGTTGTCGTCGGCGATCGTCGCAGGGTCGGGAACCGTCTGGCTCAGCGAGACGCCCTGACCCGGGTTGGTGCCCCACGTCACGAACGGCTCGATCTCCGCTGCGTCGAGATACACCTCGGCGTCGAAGACGGCGCCGTCGTCGGTCGCGAGCGTGTTCCAGTAGGCGACGGCGTCGTCCCAGTCCTGACCCGCCGGCGCGTGCGGGCGGCCCTTCAGGTAGGCGTACGTCGTCTCGTCCGGCGCCACCATGCCGGCGCGCGCGCCCGCCTCGATGGACATGTTGCAGATCGTCATGCGGCCCTCCATCGAGAGGGCGCGGATGGCACTTCCGCGGTATTCGAGCACGTAGCCCTGACCGCCGCCGGTGCCGATCTTGGCGATGACCGCGAGGATGATGTCTTTGGCCGTAACGCCCGGGCGCAGCTCGCCTTCGACGGTGATGGCCATCGTCTTGAAGGCTTTGAGGGGAAGCGTCTGCGTGGCCATGACGTGCTCGACCTCGCTCGTGCCGATGCCGAAGGCCATCGCTCCGAACGCGCCGTGCGTCGAGGTGTGCGAGTCGCCGCACACCACGGTGATGCCGGGCATGGTCAGCCCGAGCTGCGGGCCGACGACGTGCACGATGCCCTGCTCGATGTCGCCCAGCGAGTGCAGCCGGATGCCGAACTCCTCGGCGTTCTTGCGCAGGGTCTCGATCTGGGTGCGGCTCGTCAGGTCGGCGATGGGGCGGTCGATGCCGATGGTCGGGGTGTTGTGGTCTTCCGTCGCGATCGTGAGATCGGGGCGGCGCACAGGCCGGCCGGCCATGCGGAGCCCGTCGAACGCCTGCGGGCTGGTGACCTCGTGCACGAGGTGCAGGTCGATGTAGATCAGGTCGGGGGAACCGTCTTCGCCTTTGACGACCAGGTGGTCACGCCAGACCTTCTCGGCCAGGGTCAGGGCGGTTCGCTCTTCTTCGGTGCTCGACTCGATATCTGTATTCATGGGGCTCGTGAACTCCTTGCTTGCTTCCGGATCAGCCGACGACGAACTCCGCGACGAGGGAGGCCAGGAGATCAGGACTCGTCGCGGCAGCTAAGGAGGAGCACACCGTGAAGCACTGTGCCAGGGTAGCACCCCCCGCCGCACAGGACTTTCAGGCGCGCTGCACCCGCACGGCGAAGCGGCCGAGGTGCACGACCGAACCGTCGACGACCTCCGCGGCGACGCCGGGCGTCAGCTCGTTCTCGGAGCCGTCGGGCGCCGTGACGGCCACCCCGTTGGTCGAGTGGGCGTCGGTGACGCGCACCGCATCCTCGGCCGGTTCGAACGACGCGTGGGTCTTCGACACCGAGGCGGCCGGGTCTTCCACGACGATGAGCTCGGCGTCCGTCCACGGCCCGAACTGCACCGGATTCCGGCCGACGAGCGTCGTGCCCGTGAGAGGGATCGTGCGGCCCGTCGGCAGTGTCAGACGCCAAGGGCGGCGTTCGGGGATGCCCGCGGCCTGCTCCCCCGCGGGAGCTGCGGCCGGAGGCCGGAACGCCGGAAGCTCACGGCTGCGAACAGGGGCGCGCCTGGTCTCCGTACCTGTGTCTTCCCTCGGCGGGATCAGGTTCGGCGGCGGAACGATGAAGCCTGACGAGTCCACCTGCCCACTATAGAGCGGGTTGCGGTCGCGATCAGGCTGCGCGCCGTTTGCGCGCCCTGCGGTAGCGGAACGCAGCCAGCCGGGCCCGGAGCCAGCCGGCGGACAGCGTTGCATCGGCGATGGCCTCATCCGTTCTCGTCCAGGCCTCGGTGACACGCTCGTCGGAGACGTCGCTGCCGTCGAAGACCGCCGCATCGACGTCGCGGGCGAGCGGGCCGAGCCCGTCGTCCGGCAGCGTCAGGTTCTGTGTGCGCGTCTGCTCCTCCAGCACCGTCGCGGCCTGCCGCCGCGTCGCGTTCCGAGGGAGGGTCAGGCCGAGCTCCGCGTATCCGTCGGTCAGCTCGTCCCAGGCTCCCGCGGCGCGGCGATCCGGCGGCCCCTGCGTCTGACGTCTGCGACGGCGACGGCGCTTCAGGGCGCCGATGATCAGCAGCGGCACGAAGTACAGGATGAGCGGGATGCCGATAACGCCCGCGATCACCCACGCCCAGCCGGGCAGCGCGAACGCCGACTTCTGGTCTTTGCGGTCGTTGTCCTTGGTCTTCACCGGGGTGAGCAGCTCTTGCGGCTTGGGGTTCGCCGGCGGCGGCTGCCGCACCTGGGGCTGCGGCTCGAGCTTGGGCTTGGTGGTCTGGTTCTTGGGTGCGTCGGTCTTGGTGGGTGTCGGGAAGAACGGCACCCAGCCGACACCCTCGAACGCGACCTCGTCCCACGCCGTCACGTCGTTGCCGGTGACCGTCGTCGGCTGCCCGGCGACGACCTTGGGCGCGAATCCCATCACCACACGGGTCGGGTAGCCGAGGCGACGCGCCATCAGGGCGAAGGCGCTCGCGTACTGCTCCTGGTCGCCGACCATCGGCGACTTGGCGAACAGGTCGGTCATGCGGTCGGCGCCCTCTCCCGCACGGGAGGGCACGGGATCGCTCGCACGCCCGTGGCTGAGGTAGCCGAACGTCTTGAGCGAGCGTTCGAGGTTGCGGAGCTTCTGGATGGCGGTGGTGGCCGATCCGGCGTACTCCTCCGCCTTCGCGGAGACGATGTCGGGGACGTTCGTCACGGGAGGGAGCGAGATCTTGGCCGGCGCGACCTTGGCGAGGGCCTTGTCGTTCGGAACCTTCTGGGCGGTGGCGTCGAGCGAGTAGCGCAGTCCGTCGGCGACGCCGCTGGTCACCGCGGTGGTGCCCGTCGAGGTGTTGACCCGAACGGTCGACGCCGGGTCGTCGCCCTTGTGGGCCCGGAAGCTCAGCTCGGTGACGTAACCGACGGTCGGCAGCCACACATCCGAGTACTCGCGGATGTCGATGCCGGCCTCGGTCTTCGCACCCGGCGTGAACAGGGGCGGCTGCGGGATGGTACTGCCGAGCAGTTCGAAGCTGCCGGAGGCGTCGGTGCCCGAGCTCGGGTCGGTGACGTTCCAGACCACCCCGTCGTAGCTGTCCATCGTCGCGAGCCGGATGACCTGGCCCGAGCTCAGACCGTCGACGGTGAACAGCTCCGTCTTCTCCAGGTCTTTGGTGTACTCCCGGAATCCGGCCAGGGGGCTCGGATAGTCGAGCGGGTCGAACGGCGGCGTCACCTCCTGCCGCAACACGAACCGGGCATCGGCGGGCGGCGTGAGGATCGAGCCGGCGAGCGCACCGACCGCCACCGCGCCGAGCACGACGACACCGGTGCCGATCAGCCGACGGCGCTTCAGGCCGGGGTCGGCCGAGACCTCGACGGACCCCGCCCGGGAGCGGCGCCACCCGAGCCACAGCAGCGCCACGGCCGCGAAGAGCACTCCGCGTGCGCCGGCGAAGTACGGGTCGCGCGTGCCGAGCAGGATTCCGGCCACGAACAGCAGCACGGGGCCGGCGAGCAGCACCGCCGCGCGTGCGACGCCGCGCGTGCGTGCCCGTGGCAGCCAGCGCACCGCGAGGGTCACGGACACGAGGGCGACCAGCCAGCTCGCGAAGTAGGGCACGACCGCGACGTAGGGCGGCGCTTCGAGCGGTGCCTGCAGCGTGACCGCATCCGCCCAGCCGAAGACGGCGCCGATCACGAGCCCGGAGAGGCTGTCGAGGCTCGGCAGCACGACGAGGGTCGCCTGCCCTGGCATGGCCAACGGCGTGCCGAACAGGAAGTAGGCGGCGAGGGCGATGGCGATCGAGATCGGCACCGACAGGCGGAACAGCCGGCAGACGACGGCGGCCGCAGCACCCACCGCGATGCCGCCGAATGCGGCGAGGGCGAACGAGTAGTGGCCGAAGGCGGGCTCGAAGCCGAGCACCGCGACGACGCTGAGGGCGACGAGCACGGCGACGTCGACCCACGTCGTGGAGCTCAGCCGGTCGAGCAGCCGAGGCGTCGCGGACTTCTGCGCCCTCGCAGCGCGTGTTCCCGTGGTCGCGCCGGTGGCGTTCGCGCTCATCGGCCGGCTCGCTTGAGCAGGGCGGGGAGCTCGGTGAGCTCCGACACCGTCGAGAGCATCATGCCGCCGAGACGGCTCAGCCTGGGCTCACCCGCGACATCCACCCGCACGGCGACCACCTCGGTGTCCGTTCCGTACAGCGTGCTCGCCGCGCGCAGTTCGGCCGCGGGCAGCTGCGAGCCGACCACGAACACGACGAGGCTCGGAGCGGCGAGTCGCAGCGTGCTCTGGCGCACGTAGTCGCGGAGGCTGCCGTGCATCCCATCGACCGGCTGGATGCGGCACGAGTCGTCGAGCAGGGCGGTCGGTGTCACCACGCGGATCGCCTGCCGTTGCCAGATGGCGTCGATCTCGGTCTCTTCGCGGATGACCTGACAGCCGATCGACGCCATGACGGAGACGCCCAGCTCGAACTCCTCGTCGGAGGCGAAATGCGAGCGTTCCGCATCGAAGACGAGCAGGAGCTGCGAGCGACGGGTCTCCTGGTACTGCCGCACCATGAGCTGCCCCGTGCGCGCGGACGTGCGCCAGTGCACGTTGCGGATGTCGTCGCCCGGCTCGTAGGTGCGCAGGGCGTGGAACGCCAGATCGCTGTCGGTGATCACCTTGGTGGTCTGACCTTCGAGGTCGCGCACGAGACCACGGGCGGTCGTCGCCAGCCGGGTGGTCTTCGGATGCACGAACAGCTCGACCTGTCCGGTCCACTCCGTCGTGCGGCGCAGCAGGCCCAGCTGATCTCCCCGCACCGAGAGCGCGGGGCCGGCCAGGATGAGCGCGCGCCGAGCCGTGGGCACGGCGAAGAGCTCCTCGGTCTCGGCGCCCGCCGCCAGACGCGGAACCATGAACTCGGCGAGCCCTGTTCCGACGGGCAGTTCCATCCGCGTCGGCAGCACCGCCTTCGAGCCGGTGTTGACGACCTCCATGCGTCCGAGTGCGCGATCTCCCGCGACGACGCGGCGCGGGTTCAGCTCGATCGAGACCGAGTACGTCGAGCGCCCGAACACGTAGCAGAGAGCGATCAGGAAAGCGGCGACGAGCGTCGCACCGAGAAAGGCGAACTCCGACCAGCCGAGCACGACGGTGAGCGTGAACGACACCAAGGCGCCGCCGAGCACGATCCAGCCGAGCGGGCTGACCACCGCGAGCACCGGTCCGACGCGCGCCGCCACCGCGCGCCAGGCCGGACCGACGGCGTGGCCGGCCGCGGAGGCCGCACGGGCGATGGCCGCCTGCACCTGCGCGAGCGCGATGCTGCTCTGCGAGCGCGCAGGCGCGGCCACCCGCCGGCGCCGGGTGGGCGGCGGCGCCGTGGTCGTCGGGTTCTCTGCGGTCATCCTGCTGTCCGGGGGTCGAGTCGGAGTGGGGCGCGAGGGCGTTACGCGGCGCGGTACGCCGGCGGCGTCGCCTCGGCGATGGAGCGGGCGACGATGGCCTCCGCCGTCACACCCGCGAACTCGGCCTCGGGATCGACCATCACGCGGTGCGCGAGCACGGGGATCGCCAGCTCGCGGATGTCGTCGGGGGTCACGTACGTGCGGCCCGACGAGATCGCCCAGGTCTTGGCGGCGCGGGCGAGCGCGAGTGCGCCACGGATGCTCACTCCGAGCGCCGAGTCCTTGTCGTTGCGGGTGGCGCTCACGATCTCGCTCAGGTAGCCCATCACCGAGGCGTCGCTGTGCACCTCCGAGGCCAGCTGCGACAGGGTCACCACCGACTCGGCCGCGATGATCGGGTGCACGGAGGCGGCTCGCGAGCGGTTCGAGGCGTCGAGCAGCAGGTCGACCGTCGTGGCGTGGTCAGGGTAGCCGAGGGAGGTCTTGATGAGGAAGCGGTCGAGCTGCGCTTCCGGCAGCGAGTACGTTCCCGCCTGTTCGACGGGGTTCTGGGTGGCGATGACGATGAACGGCGCACCGACCGGGTGGCCGACACCGTCGACCGTCACGACGCCCTCCTCCATCACCTCGAGCAGCGCGGACTGGGTCTTCGGGCTGGCGCGGTTGATCTCGTCGGCCAGCACCACCGAGGCGAAGATGGGCCCGGGGTGGAACTCGAACTTGCCGCTGCTCTGGTCGTAGATGGTGACGCCGGTCACATCCGACGGCAGCAGGTCGGGGGTGAACTGGATGCGCGATTGCGTGCCCTCGACCGTGTTGGCGAGCGCTTTGGCGAGCACCGTCTTGCCCGTGCCGGGCACGTCCTCCAGCAGCACATGGCCGTTCGACAGCATCGCCGTGATGACGAGACGGATGCTCTGCTCCTTGCCGAGGATCGCCTTGTCGACGTTCCCCACGAGCTGGGTGAACGCTCCGGCGAACCAGTCCGCCTGTTCCTGAGTCACTGCCACTTGTCGCTGTCCATTCTTGTCGGGTTGCTACTTGGCCCAGTTCTGCACGCTGCTCTGCACTCCGCCGGCGGTCACATACGCTCCGGGGTAGCCGCACCACGCGTCGAGTCCGTTGGGCGAGCCACGGAAGTGTGCGTTGCCGCTACCGTTCGTGGTGAGGTTACGCGTCTGGAGCACGCTGCCGTCGCAATGGAACGACACGGAGTACGTCTTGTTGGCGCTGAAGTTGTTCAGCGTCACGTCGTAGGTATAGCTGTGCGCGAAGCCGGGTTCGAGGTCGCCCTTCGAGAGGTCGATCGACGCGGGCGGGTCTGGCTTCTTCTCCACAGCGACGGAGTTCGAGGTGTCCGTGCCACCGTACGCATGGCTGCCGTCGTTCTGCGCCCGCACCTTGAACGAATACGTGCCGACGCCCTGATTGTTCACGTGGGCGGTCGTGCCCTTCGTCCTGTTCCACCCCTGGCCGTTGAGGTTCCACTCGTAGGTGACCTCCCCACCGCCGGTGGCGGCGACGCCGGAGAGCTTGTTCCAGCTGAGCGTGAGGTCGGAGGGGGCGTAGCCGCTGCTGTCGATGTGCGCACCTGTGACCGCCTGCGGCGTACCGTACGGGGTGACCGAGGCGGACGCAGCCGAGACTTCGCTCCACCCGTCCGCGTTGTGCGCGCGCACGGTGAACGCGTAAGCCTTGCCGTTGGTCAGGCCGGTGACCGTCACCTTGCCGGCCGAGGGCGTGGTGACCGTTCCTTCGCCGCCCAGCACCTGGTACTGGTCGATGGTCTTGCCGTTGTCGGCCGGGGCCGCGATGTTCACGGTCGCCTGCGCATCCGAGGCCGACGCGTCGGTCGGGGCCGCGGGCTTCGCCGGCACGTCGTGGATGGTGACGCGGTACTGGCCGATGGCCGCAGCGGTGCGCTTCGGGTCCTTGGTGGCGTCTTCCACGTGATAGACCACGTTGACGGCGCCGATCGCCGCGCCCGATGCCGCGCTGACGGAGATGGACGACCCGGTGAACGTCACCGTGACCCCGGCGGGCGCGCTGTCGGCTTTCGCGTCGGTGATCGTCAGCGGATGGCCGGGGAAAGGGTTCACCCAGTCGGCATCGCTCGAGGCGCCGCTCAGCGTGGTCGTCTTGCTGCGTTGCAGCTCCTGCGTCTGCGGCGGGCTCTTCTGCGTCGCGATCGGCCGGTTCGAGCTCACCACCTGCACATTCACCGTGCCCTGGATGGTGTGCGTGCCCGAGCTGATGGTCACGGGGATGACCGCGGTCTCCCCCGCCTGCGCCCCGAGCGGCGCGCTGAGCGAGAGCGTGGACCCGCTCAGGGAGGCCTGGATGTTCTTGTTGGGCGAGGTGCCGCCGCTGTACGTCAGCTTGTTCAGGATCTCGGGGTTCGGGTGGAAGCTCGACGCGCGGAGATCGACGCTCAGCGCGGCCTCTCCCGGCTCGATCTTCTCGCTCGGCGGGGTGAACGTCGGGGCGACGTCCGACTGGTCGGGGTTGCCGACGGTCAGCGGGAGCACGAGCGTGGTGACGCGGTCGGAGGTCTGCCCCGCCTCGCGTCCGTCGTCGACCTTGAAGGTGATCGCCGCCGGGCCTCGATAGTCCTTCGGCGCCGCGAACGTGAGCGTCTGGTCGTCGCCGTACGAGCTCTTGCCCGTGCTGTTCGTCGCGCTCACGCCGCCAGGGCCGGTCATCTTGACGGCACGGCCGGAGGGCACGTCGAGGATGTCGGACAGCTTCCAGCTCTTCGACCCGCCCATCTCCACGATCTGCTGGGGCAGCGAGGCCTTGATGCGGGGCGGCGCCGTCGCGTCGCCCTTGGGCGGCACCACGATGAAGGCGTCACCGCTGAGGCCGGTCACCGAATCGGTCACCGTGTAGGCGATCGCGAGCCGCTGTTCGGCCGGATGCACGGTGATGACGCCGGCGGCGCTGACGTCGGCGGCGCTCGCGTTCGGACCGGTCACCGACAGCTTCAGATCTTCGACCAGGCCGGACGGGTTGGTGGCCCCGGCGAGAGCGTCGACCTTGACGGAGGACTTGTTCGCCACGGCTTCCGGCTCGAGCAGGTGGTCGACCGCCGTCGGCGGCCGCTCTTTGGCGTTCGGCGTCACGGTCACCTGGATGAAGGCGCTCGCCACGCCACCCTGCCCGTTCGTGATCTGGTAGCGCACCACGTACGCCCCCTCGGTCTTCGGCGCCGTCACGAGCACGACCTTGCCGTGCACGGAGGCCTTGAGACCCGCATCCACGGCCAGGAGCTTCTTCTGCAACGCGATCGTGTAGCCGTTGGGGTCGGAGTCGTTGTCGAGCACGGGCACCGAGACGGTGCGACCGGGCTTGACCTGCACGGGGTCGTTGCCGGCGATCGGCGGACGCACCGTCTCCGGGCGCGGGATGACGCCGATCGTCACCGTGCCCGTCGCCGACTTTCCGTACGTGTCTTTGACCTTGTAGGTGAAAGTGTCTGTTCCCGCGGAGCCCGGATACGCCTCGTAGGTGAAGGAGGTGCTCGTGCTGTCGGAGATCCGGCCGAGGGTCGGCTGCGACGCGAGACCGGCGAGGGTCACCGAGTCGCCGTCGGGATCGAGACCGTCGAGTGGCACGTCCACCGGAACGGTCGACCCGGCGAAAGCGCGGATGGTGAGCGGCTGCGGCTGCGGCGCCTTGTTCGAGCCCTTGTCGGGTGCGGTCACGAGAAAACTGACGGTCGCTTGGGCCTTCTGCCCGAACTTGTCGGTGATGCCGTACACGACGCTGTACTGACCCGGCTCCTTCGGCGCCTGATAGCGCACGACCTTCTCGCTCACGAACGCGGTAGCGCCCTTGCCCGCCGTCGTAGCGTCGCGCAGCTCCCGATCGAGCGTGAACGGCTCGTTGTCGGGCGAGTAGTCGTTGTCCATCACCGGAACGCTGGTGATGTCTCCCGCGCGCACAGTCACCGCGTCGTCGACGGCGATCGGCGGCTGGTGGTTCACGAGCGGCGGCACTGGAACGATTGTGATGCCGGCCTTGGCCTCGTTCACACCGTCGGAGATCGTGTACTCGAGCTGCACCTGATCAGTCAGCACCGTCGGCGCTGTCACCTTCACCACCGCGTTGTCGAGCACTTCGACGTTCAGGTCTTCCGCACCCTTGCCGGCGCTGACCGAGCGCACGACGAGCACGCGTCCCGATGGCGACACGTCGTTGTCCAGCACGCTGACGGATGTCGGCTCGCCCGGCCGCACGTACGCCACATCGGTGACCGCGACAGGCGGGGCGTCGGTCGCACCGTTCTCCGCGACGTTCACCCGGATCAGCCCCGTGGTGGACTTCGGGCCGGCGCCCAGCGTGTACGTCACGTAGTACTCACCGGGCGCGTTCGTGCGCACCGTCACCGTGCCGCGGGTCGCATCCGTCACGACCTGGGCGCCTGAGCCGTCCAGGCTCGCACCGACGAGAGTCAGGGGCTCGCCCGCGGGCGACTGGTCGTTGTCGAGCGGATGCACCACGACATCGCGCCCGGCGAAGCCGTTCGCGTAGTCGGGCACCGCCACCGGATCGAGCGAGCCGGCGGCCTTCACCGTGACCAGCAGGCTGCCGGTCGCGCTCTTCTTGCCGTCGGAGACAGTGACCTTGACCTCTTTCGACCCGGTCTGCCCCGTCTTGGACGTGAACGTCACGGTGCCGTCGGGCTTGAACTGCACGTCGTCCTCTGTCGTGGCCGCGGCGCCCACCAGCGAGAGATCGTCGCCGTCGGGGTCGCTCCAGTCGTTGAGCACGTTGTACGCGACCGACTGCCCGACCTCGGCCTGAGCCGTGCTCGTGCGCGCCGACTCGGGCGCGGCGTTCTGGTCGAGCTGCTTCAGTGTCGCGTTCACCTGCGCCGACGACGTTCCGCCTCGACCGTCGTCCACCGTGTACCGGAACGAGATCGTGCCGGCCAGCTCGGCGTTCGGTGTGAACTGGATGGCGCGGCCGCCCTGCACCAGATCGATCGTGCCCTGGCTGCTCGGCACGCTCGACGTCTCCGTGATCGTGAGCACGTCGCCGTCGGGATCGGTGTCGTTGGTGAGCACGGGAAGCACGGTCGAGCGGCCGGGACGCACACCGTACGTGTCGTCGACAGCCGTCGGCGGACGGTTCACGTTCGTGCGCTGTGCGAGCGTGTCGGCGAACGACTGGAGCACCGGCTTCTCTTCGCCGGTGTCACCCTGCACGGTCGTCTCGTTCGGCTTCAGTTGCGCCCAGTTCTGCACCAGCCGCATGTTCGACGAGACGACCCAGGCGTTGCCGTCGCGCAGGTTGTTGAGCGCGATCACTCCGTGGTTGACGCGGAACTCGAGATCGTCGCCCTTCACGGGTTGGTCGATGTCGAGCCCGATGTCCTTCTTGCCGTCGCAGGCGTAGAGGTAGCGCGCCGAACCCGCCCAGGCGCCGTAGGAGCAGGAGCCGAGCCGCACGGGCGCCGAGACCGCGCGGGCGCCGCCCTGCGCCGACGCTCCCGCCGGGTGCGCGCCCACGCCGCCGCCGCCGAGCGGCACGCTGAGAAGGCTCGACGCCGTCGCGACCAGCACGGCGGGGTCGGCGTCACTCGGCTGCTGGATTCGCAGACCCTTGGCCGGAAGGTCGATCGTGCTGCCGTCACGTTTGACGACGCGGTTCGCCTTGGTGTCGAGCACCACCGGCTCGTCGCCGACCGCGGTCACCTGGAACTGCGCCGGAACGGGGAACGACGCCTTCGCCACCGACGATCCGGGATGCTCCACCGTGTACAGCGCCTTGCCTGCGGGGGCGACGACGAACGTCTCGCCCGACTTCGCGACCGCGAGCTCGGCGCCCTGGCCGACCTTGGCCACAGGCTTCGTCTTCGTCTTGTCGAAGTCCACCCGGCCGGAGGCGTCGAGCACCCACAGCTGACCGGTCGGCGAGAGCACCGAGAGCGTGTTGCCGCCGTACGCGACCTGCGACTTCTCCGGCACCTGGATGCGGTCGGTGAGCGACACGAACGCGGGATCGATGCGGTCGACCGTCCCGTGCTCGGTGTCGGTGAGGAAGTACGCCTTGCCGTCTTGGAGCACGTCGAGGTCGGAGCTCGCCCCGGTGACCGCCGCATCCAGTTCGTTGATCTGGTGGTTGAGCCGGCCGCCCATGAGCTTGTCGCCGTTCGTCACCCAGACGTCACGCGTGTCCAGATCGACGGCGTTGACCGGGAAGCCCTTGTGGAACACGGCGATCGTCAGCGGAACCCCGGCCACCACGGCGAGGGCTGTGATGGAGGCAAGCGTCTTACGTTTGCGTATCCATGCCGACAAAGATGCCACTGCTCTGATATCCCCCACTAGAAGCCGTCCCTAAGCTAACACGGCACCCCAGCAGGGATGGAATGGGGAGGTCTCCCCATGCCGCGCCGCTCAGCCGGCCTGTTCCGCTCCAGAAGCGGCGGCCGCCTCGGCCGCCTCGGCCGCTTCGGCGGAATCCGCCGCGGCGGCGTCGAGCAACGGCAGATCGTCGAGCCCCACCAGGTGCGTGGTCACCGCGTACTCGACGAGTCGCGCCCGACGGTTCGTCGCGAGCTTGCCCCGACCGCCGCGCAGGCCTGCCACGCCGAGCTTGTCGAGCTTGTCGCACACGTTGTCCAGCTTGCGGTTGAACGTCGTCATGCTCCAGCCGAGCCGTGCGGCCGCCTCGGCTGAGGTCGGGATGGTCCCCCGACCCGGAACGTTCTGCGTGAGCACGCCCTCCGACAGCGCGACGATGAGCTGGCGCTGACTGGTGGTGAGAGTGACGGGCAGGATGGTCGTCGAACCGCCCGAGTCGTTGACCGTCACCGAAGTGTTGAAGTAGTCGTCTTCGCTGGAGATGGTGAAGTCGTAGGTCGTCGCGCCGGCGCTGAACATGACGTGCATCGTCTGGAACACGATCGGGAGCTTGGCGCCCGGGGCCAGCCACGCCTGCACCGTGCCGGTCGAGTCGCTCACCGTGGCCGTCAGGAGGTTGCCGACGTTCGAGAGCCACCACATCCCGAAATCGCCGGAGATGGTGAGAAAGCGGCGGTGCAGGTAGGGGTTGTCGTCGATGCTCAGGTCGGACTCGCGCCCGATGCCGAACTCGTCATCGCCCGAGACCGTGTACAGCTCGCCGCAGTAGTCGATGGTCAGTGGTTTCACTGCGAGCACGCTTTCAGTTCGGCGGACGTGCGACCCGAGCGCACCGTCTCGATCGTGATGCAGACGCCGACCCCGGGAGTCAGACCGGTGACCTCGGCCCGGGGCTGGGCGGTCACCGTCTTCGGGTCGTTGGTGCCGTCGCGACCCCACTGGTACTGGTCGCCCTTCTTCGGGTCGGCCGTCTTCCAGACGAACGTCGCCGTCGTGCCTGCCGCATCCCTGCCCGCCGAGACGAGCGTGGGCGGCGGAACGACCGAGACGTCGATCTGGCCGTCCTGGTTCGAGCCCGGCCTGGCGCTCGGGTCGGCGGATGGTGTGAGTGCGGGCACGAGAACCGCAGCGAGAACGCCGATCACGACGACCAGCGCGGCCGCCCCCGCGACAACCGGCACGATCCACCGGGGGCGACGGGTCGCCTCCGCCGAGGAGCCGGACCCGTCATCGGCCTGCTCCGCGATCGTCGCATCGCCGCGCTCTGTCGCCGCTGCAGCAGCGCGCGGGCGCACGACGGTGCTCTCGACGACGCTTTCGCTGGGCGTCTGCGTCGCTCGCGCATCCGGATCGATCGTCGGGACGGCGCCGCGGAGGCGGGTCGGCTCCGCGTCGACGCGAGGTGGCTCAGCGTCGAGCTTCCTCGCGGGCGTCGGCGCTGCCGCGGGTCTCGCCGGCGGCATCCCGATCCCCTGCGCGTCGATCGTCGCCACCGAACGCACGCGGGTCTCGTCCTCGGTCGGCGCCGAGGCGGGTCGCTCGTCGACCACGCGGAGGTTCGGCACGTCGATGCTGGTGGGCGCGAAGCCCAGCTCGAGTTCGACCCGCTGCAGCGCCCGGGCGAAGTCCACAGCCGTCGCGAACCGGTCGTCGCGCCGCGTCGCCATCCCCTTCTGCAGCACCGCGCGAAGCGTCGGCGGCAGGTCGTCCCTGTCGATCGGGGTGATCATCCCCCGCTCGATGCGGCCGATCAGGTCGAGCGTGCCGTTCGACCGGCCGGGAACCTCGAACGGCGTGCGGCCGGCGAGCAGCGTGTGGATGGTCGCAGCGAGCGAGAAGACGTCGCTGCGCACATCCGGCTGCGGGTCGTCCTCGAACATCTCGGCGGGCGACCACGGCACGCTGAGCCCGATCGAGCGGCTGCCGCTGGTTCCGGTGTCGACGACACCGCCGCGCAGGTCGCTCAGCGAGGTCGTGTGCACCGGAAGCTCTTCGAGCGTCGAGGCGATTCCGAAGTCGGTCAGCGCCGGCCAGCCGAAATCGGTCGTCAGGACGTTCGCCGGTTTGATGTCCCGGTGCAGGATGCCGACGCTGTGCGCCGTCGCGACCGCGCTGGACAGCCGAACACCCGTGCGCAGCGCGTCTTCGACCGAGAACCGCTCCCGCTTGAACCGATCGCCCAGCGACGGGCCCGAGCAGTACTCCATGACCAGGTACGGTCGCTGATCGGCCGAGACGTCGGCCTGATAGATCGTCACGATGTACGGATGCGCGGACAGCTGTGCCATCACGTTCGCCTCGGCGACGAACCGGGCGCGGGCGGCATCGTCGACGCTGTCGGTGAGCAGCACCTTCACCGCGACGCTGCGCTTCGGCAGCTGCTGTTCGTAGAGGAACACATCGGCGAAACCGCCGGAGCCCAGCAGCCGCACGAAGGTGTAGCCGGGCAGCTCCGGCGGCGTCGATGCGAGCCGCCTCATGCGTCCTGCCCGACCGTCAACGTCACGCCGCTGCCCAGGTCGACGAGAGTTCCGGCGATGACCGTGGTCGGCTCGCCCTGACGCAGCTTCTGCGGCGACTTGCCGGGCATGACGACGATCGTGCCATTACGCGAGTGCAGGTCGGTGACCACCACGCTGTCTCCTTCGACAGCGATGGCGGCGTGGCTGCGCGAGATGTCCTGCTCGGCGCTCGTGACCGTGATCGGGCGCGGCGCCGGGCCGCGCGATGTCGTGGACGCGATGGGCGCCCGGCCGATCACGATCGGCGGCTCCAGGTATTCGCGCCGACCGTCGAACAGGTCGACGTAGAAGCGTGGGGCGACAGCCACCGCGAGAGCCTGGCCGCCTGACGCGGCGGAATCAGCCGCGGCGAACTCCTGGCCCGGGCGCTCGCGGTCGCGAAGCCCACCCAGCGATCCGCTGAAGACGGTCATCCCGTCGTGGTCGCCCTCCCGCTCGCTCGCCGGAGGCGGCGTCGAATCGGTGACGAAGCCGGGGATGTCGATGCGCCGCGAGACCTCGGCATCCTCCTCGTCCGGGCGCACCGCCGCATCCTCGACGCTGCGCACCATGGTGGCGCCGAAAAGGTGGTCGTAGCCCGTCGCCTCGGAGGGCTCCGCGATCGTCGCCTCGGCGACGGTCGGCTCGAGGGCCGGTTCGGCAGCCGGCTCGGCGGCGGGTATGGGCTCGGGCTCCGGTGTCGCTTCCGACTCGGGTTCGGGTGCCGGAGGCACCTCGTCGACGGAGATCGGCGCCGTGATCGGCGCGGTGGCGCGCTTCTCGGCTAGCGCCTGCGGCAGATCGGCCTCCTCGTGCTCTTCTCCAGGCCAGCTGACCGCATTCGCCCAGACGATCCCGTCGGCCAGCGGCAGAGGGGCGACGGCCGAGGCGCTCGCGCCCGCCGAATCGCCCACCCACAGACGCCCCGCGCTCACTCCCGCCACCTGCTGCTCCGACCACGTCGATACGCCGGCCGCGTCGATCGCGCGCTCCGCATCCCCGACCGTCACGGCGGCCGTCGCCGCCCCGCGCACCGCGATCAGCACCTGTCCCCCGCGGACCTCGGCGAGGGCGAACCCCGGAGTGCGGGCGAAACCCTCGGCGGCGAGCGCTTCCAGCGTCTCGGCGAAACCGGTGCGCACTGCGCTCCGGTACGACCTCAGTCTGCCGGTGCCGTCACCCCGTTCGACGAGCAGCACGCGATTCTCCGCCGCGACGACCGCCCACTCCCCGGATGCCGTCTGCTGAACCTCGAACACGTCGCTGCAACCTACCCTCTTGGTCTGGTGTCTTCGAGCGACCGGCTCTCCGCGACCCGGTCTTGGGTTTCGGCGGAGGCCGTGTCTGCTTCCCCGGTCACCGATTCAACCACGACCACCGTGACGTTGTCGCGCCCGCCGGCCTCGATCGCGGCCGTCACGAGCGCATCCGCCGGATCGTCGCCCATCGAATCGGCGAGGATTCGCGCGATGCGCTCGTCGCTCAGCTCTTTCGTCAGCCCGTCGGAGCACACCAAGAACGTCTGACGCCCCCGTTGCGGAAGCAGCATGGTGTCGGTGTCGACGAGATCTTCCGCCCCGAGCGCGCGCGTGATCACATTGCGCTCCGGATGCACGGCCGCCTGAGCCTCGGTGATCAGTCCGGCGTCCACCAGCTCCTGCACCGCCGAGTGGTCGACGCTCAGCTGGGTGAGCGCGCGGCCGTCCCACAGATAGACGCGGGAGTCGCCGACGTTCACGACCATCCACCGCTCATCGCCGGACTCGGGGTCGCCCACCCGGATCACTCCCGTGAGGGTCGTGCCGGCCACCGCTATCCCCGACTCGTCGGCGCCCGATAGCGCCCGCACTGCGGCGTTGGCCTCGTCGATCGCGGCGACCACCTCGTCCGGCGTCGGCAGCGCCCCACCGGGAAGCACCCGGGCGAGCGTCTCGACAGCCGTCTGGCTCGCGACATCGCCGCGGGCGTGACCGCCCATGCCGTCGGCGACGACGAACACGGGGTCGGCTGCGAGCATGCTGTCTTCGTTGACGTGGCGCACGGCTCCGACATCGCTGCGTACGCTCACGTCGACGACTGACGTCATTGCCCGGGTTCCTCCTGCGTGGTCTTGGCCGGAGCGGCGGGGGCGCCGGCGTTCGCCGCATCGTCCTCGTCGTCCGGGTCGTCACCGTGGATGGCCTCGGCGACGCTGGTGCCGCTGAGCTTCAGCTTCACCAGACTTGCAATCGTAGCGACTGCCATCGAGGCGATGATGACGAACAGCGAGGTCCAGGTGTCGATGTCGGGCGCCCACTCGATGTGCTGGCCGCCATTGATCCACGACACCTCGTTCTCGTGCATCGCGTGGAACACCAGCTTCACACCGATGAACGCGAGAATGAACGCGATCCCGTACTTGAGATACTCCAGCTTGTCGAGCAGGTGTCCGAGCAAGAAGTAGAGCTGCCGCAGGCCCATGAGAGCGAAGACGTTCGCCGCGAACACGATGAACGGGCTCTGCGTGATGCCGAAGATCGCGGGGATGGAGTCGAGCGCGAACAGCAGGTCGGTGGTGCCCAGGGCGAGGAACACGATGATGAGCGGCGTGAACATCCGGTTGCCGTCGACGAGCGTGCGCAGCTTGAACCCCTCGTACTGGTTCGACACCTTGAGGCGTTTGCGCATGAACCGGATGAAGGCGTTGTCGCCCTCGCTCTCGTCTTCCTTGCTGAACGCCTGGTGGATGGCCGTGAACAGCAGGAAGGCGCCGAAGATGTAGAAGATCCAGCTGAAGCTCGCGATCAGCTGGGCGCCGAGCAGGATGAAGATGCCGCGCAGCACGAGCGCGATGATGATGCCCACCATCAGCACCTCCTGCTGGTACTTCCTGGGCACGGCGAAGCGGCCCATGATCAGCACGAACACGAACAGGTTGTCGATGCTCAAGCTGTACTCGGTGAGCCAGCCGGCCAGGAATTGCCCCGCGTGCTCCGCATCCCCGATCAGCAGCATGAGCAGCGCGAAGACCAGCGCCAGTGCCACGTAGAACGACACCCAGAGCGTCGACTCCTTGGGGCTCGGGATGTGCGGGCGCTTGAAGACGATCAGCAGGTCGAACGCCAGGATCAGCAGCAGAACGACGAACGAGGTGATCTCGAACCAGGCGGGAAGAGCAAGCTCCACGGGAATTTACCTTTCGAAGGGTGCCAAAAAGACGGCCGAAAGTCTCTCCCGCACCCATGGTGTCGAGTGCCGCTGTGCCCGGGACCGCGAGAAACGATCCGTGATGACGTGCACAGCGCCGACCCGCCGTGGGCCGTCCGGGATACTCCCCTTCGCTTCGACCATTGTACGGGAGAGTCTCGCACCTGTCCGACGGCCGGTCTACTGTGTCGACCATGACCGACGCTGCGTCCACAGAGACGACAAAAGAGCTCCTCCACCGCTACTACCGGCGCAATCGCGACCAGCTCGTGGCGAAACTCGACGGGCTCGGCGAGTACGACATCCGTCGACCACTCACCGGCACCGGCACCAACCTGCTCGGCTTGGTCAAACATGTCGCGAGTGTGCAGCTCGGCTACTTCGGCGAGACCTTCGGCCGACCGGCCGACGTGGATGTGCCCTGGTTCGCGGACGACGCAGAGTTGAACGCCGACATGTGGGCGACGCCCGACGAGTCGCGCGAGCTGATCCTCGGGTTCTGGCGACTCTCGGCCGACCACGCCGATGAGACGATCGGGGTGCTCGACCTCGACTCGCCCGGGATCGTTCCGTGGTGGCCGGCCGAACGCGATCACGTGACCCTCGGGCTCGTGATGACGCACATGCTCGTCGAGATGGCCAGGCATGCGGGCCACGCCGATATCGTGCGGGAGCTCATCGACGGCAGCGCCGGAAACAAAGACGGGAACCTGCCGGACCAGTCCGCAGACGAATGGTCGGCGTATCGCGACCGGTTGGAGGCGGCGGCCGCCGAGTCGGAGCGGCGGTACGGCGCGCGGTGAGGAGACGGTCGCTCGAGAGCAGCGTTCTCGCCTCCGCCGCATACGACCCCGAGCGCCGCATCCTCGAGCTCGAATTCACCAGCGGCGACCTTTATCGCTACTGGATCGTGCCCGCGCGCGTCTGGAACGAGCTGCTCGACGCGGACAGCAAGGGGCAGTACTTCGCCTCGCACATCCGCGACCGGTTCCCGACCGAACGGGTGGACCCTCCGTGAGGTCAGCCCGCCTTCGTGCGTGACGCGAAGTCGAGGAGCCGCTGCTGCGATTCGTCGTACGACGTCGCCGTCGGAACGTCCCGCCGCTCTTGCACCGCCCGGGCGACGTCCACGGCGGCATCGATCGCGACGCGATAGGGCAGCGATCCGGTGCTGACCCGCCGGACGCCGAGGTTCTTCAGCTCGTCGAGGTCGAGGGCGGGCACGACGAGCACGTTGACGGGCAACGGGATGCCCGCGGTCAGCTGCTCCAGTGTCGCCGGGTCCGCCGCGCCGGGCACGAAGATGCCGTCAGCGCCCGCATCGGCGTACGCCTTCGCGCGCTCCAGGACGGCTGGCACCGTATCGTCTTCGTGGAACCAGTACGAGTCCACGCGCGCGTTGACGAACACCCCCGGCGCCGCGCGCTTGATCGCGGTGATCTTCGCGGCCAGAACCGCCGGTGGGACGAGCCGCCCGTCAGCGGAGTCCTCGATGTTGACGCCGTCGACGCCCAGCCCGGCGACGAGAGCGCCCACCTCGACCGGATCATCGCTGTACCCGTTCTCGATGTCAGCGGAGACGTAGACGGGAAGCGACCGGATGCGAGCGACCAACGCGACCGTGGCGTCCCGGCTCGCGCCTCCCGCGTCCGGCTGGCCGGCCGATGCGTTCACCCCGAAACTCGTAGTGCCGATCGCCGGAAACCCGGCCGCGGCGAACGCGAGCGCCGAGCCGACATCCCAAGCGTTCGGCAGCAGCAACGGATTCTCCCCAGCGTGCAACTCGCGGAATGTCATCGTTGTCCTCCTCGTGCGTCAGAACCGCCAGATGACCGGAACGAGCCCGACCGCGACGATGAGGAACAGTAACAGCAACGGCAGTCCGAGTCTCCAGTAATCGGTGAATCGGAGGCCGCTCGGGCCCATGACCATGAAGTTGGCCGGGGTGGCCACCGGGGTCAGGAACGCTGCCGCGCACACCACGGCCATCGCCATCAGAAACGGCAACGGCGAGACGTGCATCGTCGCAGCGACGGACACGGCGATCGGGGCGATGATCAGTGCCGTCGCCGTGTTGCTGATCAGCTGCCCGAAGACCGCCGCGACGACGCACAGCGCCGCCAACACGGCTGTCGGGCCCGCCCCACCGACGAGGCCGATCAAACCGCCGGCGATGGATGCCGCGGTGCCGGTCTGCGTGATGGCCGTCGACAGCGGGATCATGCCCGCGACGAGCAACAGCGTGGTCCAGGAGATGGAGCGGTGCGCGCGTTCCACGGAGACCACTCGGGTCAGCACCATCGCGGCGGCTGCGAGGAGCCCGGTGATCGCGGGCGGGAAGACGCCCGTCGCGAGAAGCACGACCATGGCGACGAGGATGCCGAGCGCGGTCCACGCACGCCACCCCAGCGGCGCGGCCTGTCGGCGGATGTCGTCGGGCTGGTCGACGACCAAGACGTTCGGATCCGCCAGTTTCGCATCCAGGTGCTCCCAACGGCCTTCGAGCAACAGGATGTCGCCGGCTTCGAGGATCGTCTCGACCTCGACCGCCTCGCCGCCGCGCCGAACGGCGAGGAGCACGAGGTCGCCGCTGTCGGTGACCATCCCGGGAAAAGCGCGTGCTCCGACGAGGCCTGATCGGGGCGGGATCAGAACCTCTGCGACACCCGCGTCCGCGCCGAGGAGGGCGTCACCGCCGGCTCCCGGATAATCGCGCAGCAGGGTCCGCGCGTGCTCACTGAGGTCTTTGGTCATCGTGAGCGGCTCGCGCCGGGGGATCAGGCGTTTGCCGAGCAGGACCGTGATGAGCACGCTCCCGATCAGGAGCGGCAGGCCGATGAGAGCGAATTCGAAGAACCCGAACGGCCGGCCGGCCGACGTGGCGGCGTATTCGCTCAGGAGCACGTTCACCGGGCTTCCGGTGAGGGTCAGCAGGGAGCCGGCGTGTGCCCCGAAGGCGAGCGGCAGCAGCAGCCGGCCCGGCGAAACGGAGATCCGTGAGGCGATGACCACGACGACAGGCAGCAGGGCAGCCACGGCGCCGTTGACGCTGATCAGCGCCGAGAGCACGGCGACGACCACCATGATCAGGAGCGTGAGCTTGCGTGCCTCTCCCCCGCCTCGCAGCACCAGCTGCCGCCCTGTCCACGCCGTCAGACCGGAGGAGTCCAGGCCCTCGGAGACGACGAAGAGGGAGGCGATGAGAATCACGGCGGGGTCGGAGAATCCGGCGAACGCCTGCGGCAGATCGAGGATGCCCGTAGCGAGCAGCGCTACGGAGACCCCGATCGCGACGAGGCCCGTCGGGATGCGCCCGCTCACGAAAGCGAGCACGGCCACGACCAGGATCACGATCGTCACCGCGGACTGGCTCATGTGTGAGGACTCTAGCAACGCCTCTTCCGTTCGAACCAGCGGAGGTCCAGACTGAGCGCACGTTCGGTTTTCGAGCTGGTGACCGGACGACAAGAGGTGTCGAAGGAGAAGCGATGAGCGTCCAGACCCCGACCGTTCGAAGCAGCTGGCTACCGCTCGCCATCGTCGTGCTCACTCAGGTGCAGGCATCGTTCGCGGTGAATGCACTGACCGTCTCGATGGCCGGGATCACCCACGACCTGAGCATCGCGGCCACCAGTGTCGGCACCGCGATCACGGCGGGAACCTTCGCGATGGCGGCGTTCATCCTGCTCGGAGCGAAGATCGGTTCCCGCTTCGGCAGCAAGGGCGTCTTCCAGATCGCCATCGCCATCCACGCGCTCGCCATGCTCGGGGTGGCGCTCGCGCCGAACGGAACGGTGCTCTTCGTCGCCCAGGCGGCGTCGGGCGCGGTCATCGCTCTCATCGCTCCCGCCCTGACCGTCTTCATCGCGACCAGTTACCGCGGCAAACAGCAGGCCACCGCCATCGGCCTGCTCGCGGCCGCCATCCCGCTCGCCGGCGTGCTTGCGCTGCTCATCGCCGGAACCTTCGCGACCACCATCGGCTGGCGCTGGTCGTTCGCACTCATGGTGGGGCTCGGTGCGGTGAACTTCCTCCTCAGCCTCAGCTTGAAGAAGGTCGACTCGCAGCCCCTCCTGAACATCGACTGGACCGGTGCCGTCATCGCTGCCGTGACGATCATCTTCCTGAGCTTCGGCTTCAGCGGACTCGAGCCGTGGGGTCTGGTGCTCGCCTCTGACGGCGCACCGTTCAGCATCCTCGGCCTGTCGCCTGCTCCGGTGCTGGTGATCCTCGGCCTGATCGGCGGCCAGCTCTTCTTCGTGTGGGTGCGACGCCGACAGCGCCTGGTGCGTTCCAGGATCTTCGACCTGCGCGTGCTCCGATCTCGCGCCGAGCTCGCCATCACCGCGTGCATGGCGATCATGCTGTTCGTGGGTACGGCCGCGAACTTCCTCCTCCCGCTCTACATGCAGGTCGTGCAGGGACTGTCCGGCATCGAGACCAGTTTCTCGATCATCCCGTACACGATTTCGATCTTCCTCGCGTCGACCTTCGTCGCGACTCTGTACGGCCGGTTCTCGCCTCGCCAGCTGGGTGCGATCGGATTCGTCGTGGTCGCGGTGGCTCTGGCCCTGCTGGCGTTCACGATTCGCAACGACTGGGGCCAGGGGTTGGTGATCGTCGGCTTGGTGCTGCTCGGATTGGGCCAGGGATCCATCGTCGCGCTGGTGTTCAACACGCTTCTCTCACGCGCCCCGAAACCGCTGGCCGGGGATGTGGGCGCCTGGCGCGGCCTGGTGCACAACCTGTCGGGCAGCGTCGGCATCGCCGTCATCAGCGTTTTCGCCGTCAGCCTGCTCTCGGGACTGGTCACCTCGCAGGCCGACTCCCACCCGGAACTGAGACCGGCGTTGATCGCCCAGGTCAACCTCGACAACGTCAACTTCGTCACCAACGACCACCTGAAAGACGTGCTCTCGAAGACCGACGCGTCACCCGCCGAGGTCAGTGCGGCCGTCGACGTCAACGAGAACGCTCGCCTCCAAGCGCTCAAGATCTCACTGCTCGCCCTGGCTGCGCTCTCGCTGCTGGCCATCATCCCGGCCACCCGCATGCCGGACAAGCTTCGCGACGAACTCCCGGAACGGCTGGAGCCGGACGACCCCGACGCCATCGAAGATGACGACGGCGACGACGACGAGGCCGACGACCGGCTCGAACAGGAGGCCTGACCCTCATGCAGACGCACACGCCCGCAAAGCTGATCCCCACCGATTTCACGCCCGTCCCGTCCCTCGCGTGGTTGCGGGACCTCGAGGTCGCGGCGGTCGACGAAACCGACCCGACGCTGCACGCGGTGGGCTTCGTGTTCGCAGACCAGGGCGATGCTCCGGACGAGCTCGGTCTCGACCGGGCAGCCCTTCGACGCGCCGGGTTCACCGGCAAGGCGGGTGACACCCTCCTGCTTCCGCAGCCCTCCGGACCGGCGCTCGTCGCCGTCGGGGCAGGACCGGTCGCCGGTCTCTCCCCTGCCCTGCTGCGCGATGTCGCGGCCGCCTTCTCGCGCGCGACATCGTCATTCGAGCGGGTCGGACTCCGGCTCATGGATGTCGGGGATGTGGATCCGGTCGAGGCGGCCCAGGCGGTCGCCGAGGGTCTGGTGCTGGCACGGTACCGCTATCGCGCACTTCGGGCCGAACACAAAGAACCCGTGTTGACGCGCGCTGAGCTCTCGATCGCCGGCGCGGCTGCCGAAGCACTTCGCGCGGGCGTCGCGCGAGCAAGCGCGACCGTGCGTGCTGCCGCCGTCGGCCGTGACCTGGCCAACACTCCCCCGGGCCATCTGACCGCCCAGAACCTCGGTGAGGTCGCCGTCGATCTCGGCGCCGCATACGGGTTCGAGGTGCAGGTGTCCGACAGGCAGGAGCTGATCGAGCTGGGCTGCGGCGGCCTCCTCGGCGTGAACGCGGGAAGCGCCGAAGAACCCCGGATGATCCGGTTGACCTACGCGGGCGGCTCCGATCGAAAGCTGGCCTTGGTGGGCAAGGGCATCATGTACGACTCCGGAGGCATCTCGCTCAAGCCCTCCGACCCGATGCACCTGCTCATGAAGATGGACATGGGAGGCGCCGCGGCGATCCTGGGCGCGTTCACCGCGCTGCAGCAGCTGGGTGTGAGCACCACGGTCTCCGCTTGGCTGATGTGCACCGACAACATGCCATCCGGATCCGCCTACAAACTCGGCGATGTGCTCACCGCCCGCGGCGGCAAGACGGTCGAGGTCAAGAACACGGATGCCGAGGGCCGCCTCGCCATCATGGACGGGCTGGTGCTCGCGACCGAGTGGGAACCGGACGCGATCATCGACGTCGCCACTCTCACCGGCGCCGCTTTGATGGCCCTCGGAACGCTGACCGCCGCACTGTTCAGCAACGACGCAGGCCTTGCGGAGCGGGTCGAGGCCGCATCTGCGGAGACGAACGAGCAGTTGTGGCAACTGCCGCTCGAGCGCAGCTACCGCAAACAGCTCGACTCCGACATCGCCGACATCTCCAACCTCGGCGGACCCTACGCCGGCGCGACGACGGCGGCGCTCTTCCTCGATGAGTTCGTTGCGGAGGTGCCCTGGGCCCACATCGACATCGCCGGAACGATGCAGTCCGCGACCGACGACTCCTGGAGGTCGGCCGGAGCCACCGGCTACGGAGCCCGCCTCCTCACCCGGCTCGCGGAATCCTTCTGATCGGAGAGCCATGTCCAACAGCGCGAACGACCGCTCGTCGGCCTCCGCCTCCTCCGGCCGCGCCTTCGCGATCGTGGGTCTGGTTTTCGCCTTCCTCATCCCGATCGTCGGGCTGATCCTCGGGCTCGTGGCCCGCAACCGGGCGCGGGAGAGTGGATCCCCGACGCGGCTGCCGACCGTGACGATCGTGGTGTCGGTGGTGCTGCTCGTTCTCGAGGTGCTCGCCGGCGTTCTCGTCACGGTCTCCGTGCTCAGCAGCAGCCGGTAGCACGGTCGGGCCGATTCGGGGTTACGGCGTCGACCATGAAAAAAGCCCGGACACCAGTGAATGACTGGTATCCGGGCTGTTGGTGACCCCAGCGGGATTTGAACCCGCGTTACCGCCGTGAGAGGGCGACGTCCTAGGCCGCTAAACGATGGGGCCGTTTTTGCAACTCAATGAGTATGCCACATCCCTGACGCCGGTTCCAAAACGGCCGGGCCATCCCGGGCGTGGCGACGCCGCTCAGGCGAGAACGCGCTCAGGCGAGAACCCGCAGCGCGCCGGGCACGACGCTCACCTCCACCGGCAGCGGACCGATGCGCTCGCCGTCGGCGTAGGCGACGACGCCGGGCGCATCGAGCGTGACCGTGCGCAGGCGGTGGAACGACACGACCGGGAGTTCCGTGTGGGTTCCCGAGAACACTTTCGGGAACACCCGCAGGAAGGCGAAGCGCGACATCGGACGCACGACGAAGAGGTCGAGCATCCCGTCGTCGAGTTCGGCGTGCGGCACGATCTTCATCCCGCCGCCGAGGGCGCCGTTGTTCGCCACCGAGATGAGCAGCGCCTCGGTATCGAGCCGCGTGCCGTCGGCGTTCACCTCGTACGGGATCGGGCGCAGCGTCGCGAGCTCCCGGAGCAGCGCCAGGATGTAGCGGCTGCGGCCCCTCGGTCTCGTCATCACGTTCGCCCGCTCGTTGACCGTCGCATCGAATCCCGCGGAGAGCACCCCGACGAACCAGGTGCTCAGGTCGCCGTGGCGAACGATCCCCGCGTCGATCACCCGCGGTGGCCGGTCGAGCGCATCGAGCAGCCGATCGATCGCCGCCTCCGTGTCGTCACGAGGGATGCCGAGCCCGGCCGCGACGTCGTTGCCGGTTCCGCTCGGCACGATGCCGAGCGGAACGTCGGTCTGCGCGACGATGTTCACGCCGAGATTGACCATGCCGTCTCCCCCGACGACGACGAGAGCGCTCGTTCCCGCGGCCACCGCCCGGGTGGCCTCGCGACGCAGCAACTCGATGTTCGCCTCACCGACGTCGACCACGGTGTGGCCCGCCTGCCTCAGCCGCGCGATGACCTGCGGGCCGACCTCCCGGCGGTGGCCGAACGACGCCGTCGGATTGACCGCGACGACGACGGTGTGGGGTGCAGCCATGATGATCCGATTATGACGGACCGGCGATCAGTCGAGTTTCACCCGGCGCAGCAGCTGCGCGTTCAGCGCCACGACGATGGTGGACACCGACATCAGCACCGCGCCGAAGGCCGGCGACACGACGACCCCGATGCCGCTGGCGACACCCGCAGCCAGCGGCAGGGCGATCACGTTGTATCCGGTCGCCCAGGCGAGGTTCTGCACCATCTTGCGATAGGTCGCTCGGGAGAGCCGGATCACCTTGGCGACGCCTCGCGGGTCGCTCGAGGCGAGCACGATGCCTGCGGACTCGATCGCGACATCCGTTCCGGCTCCGATCGCGATGCCGACGTCGGCCTGGGCGAGCGCGGGCGCGTCGTTCACCCCGTCGCCGACCATCGCGACCCTCGACCCGTCTTTCTGCAGCCGAGCCACCGTGCTCGATTTGTCACCGGGAAGCACTTCGGCGAACACCTCGTCGATCCCGAGCTGCCGGGCGACCGCTTCGCCCACCTCGCTGGAGTCGCCGGTCAGCATGGCCACCCGAACCCCGGCAGCGCGCAGGATGCGCACCGCTTCCGCCGACTCCGGTCGCACCACGTCGGCGAGCGCGATGAGCCCCAGCACCTCGTCGCCGCGGAGCACGTACACGACGGTCTGGGCCAGCGTCGCGGCCCGCTTCGCCGCCTCCGCAAGGTGGTCGCTCGCCGGGAGACTCCGCTCCGACAGCAGCCGGGGTGCACCGACGGTCACCGGCGTGCCGTCGACCAGAGCCGTCGCCCCCCGGCCGCCCAGCGCTTCGAAGCCCTCGATCCGTGCGAGCGGGAGCGCCCGTTCGTCCGCCGCCGCCACGATGGCGCGCCCGATGGGATGCTCGGCCTGGGCCTCGACGGCAGCCGCGAGGGCGAGCACGGCATCCTCGGTCGTACCGGCCGCCGGCACCACCTCGACCACACCCTGCCGCCCCTCGGTGAGTGTTCCCGTCTTGTCGAACAGCACCACGTCGATGAGTCGCGCGTCTTCCATGGCGTGCCTGTCCCGGATCAGAAGGCCGTTGCGCGCTCCCAGGGCCGTGGAGATCTGGGCGACCAGCGGGATCGCGAGACCGAGGGCGTGCGGGCAGGCGATCACGAGAACCGTGACGACGCGCTCCAGCACGAAACCGGGGTCGCCCGGGCGGAGCACCGCCCACACCACGAAGGTGAGCGACGCCGCAGCCAACGCCACGTAGAACAGCCAGGCCGCGGCACGATCGGCGAGAATCTGCGTGCCCGACCTGCTGGCCTGAGCGTCGGAGACCAGCCGCATGATGCCGGCGAGCGCGGTGTCTCCGCCCAGTCTCGTCACCCGCACCACCAGGGAACCGCTGCCGGAGATGCTCCCCGCCACGACCTGGTCACCGACGCCGCGGCCCACCGGCTTCGACTCCCCCGTCAGCAGCGACTCGTCGACCTCCGAGCGGCCGTCGACGATCTCGCCGTCCACCGGCACGCTCGCTCCCGGCCGCACGCGCACCAGGTCGCCGACGACCAGCGCCGAGACCGCGACGGTCTCCGGCCTCCCATCGCCTCTCCCGCCCTCCAGACGCTCCGCCTCGTCGGGCAGCAGCTTCGCCAGCTGGCCCAGAGCATCCTGGGCGCCCATGACCGCCGACATCTCGATCCAGTGACCGAGCAGCATGATCAGGATGAGCGTCGCCAGCTCCCACCAGAAATCCATCCCCGGCAGGCCGAGCGTCACGGCCAGGCTGTACCCGAACGCCACGACGATCGCCAGCGAGATCAGGGTCATCATCCCCGGCCGGCGGCTGCGCAGCTCGCTCACCGCACCGCGAAGGAACACCAGGCCGCCGTAGAAGAAGATCGCGACACCGAAGACCGCCGGAATGAACCTGCTCCCCGGAAAGCTGGGACCATCGAGACTCAGGATCTCCTGCAACCCGGGCGAGAAGACCAGGGTCGGGATCGTGAGCACGAACGTCAGCCAGAACTTGCGCCGGAAGATCGCGGGGTCATGGCCCGCGTGGTCGCCGTGGCCGTGGCTCGCGGCATGGCCGGCGTGCTCGTCGGTGTGCTCGTGCGTGCGCCCGGCGTGCGCGGCGGTGTGCTCGGTGTGCGTCGTGTGCTCCATATCCACGCGTCAACAGTACCCCCTGGGGGTATATTCCTCAAGAGATTTGCGGTTGCCGCCGAATGGGGGTTTCCTGGAGCCATGAGACTGACGAAGTTCGAACACGCCGCCCTCCTCCTCGAAGACTCCGGAAAGAAGCTCTTCCTCGACCCCGGCTCGTTCACGTCGCCTCTCACCGACACGGGAAACACCGCCGCCGTCGTGATCACCCACGAGCACGCCGATCACTGGACGCCCGAGCAGCTCAAGCGCGTTCTCGACCTCAATCCCGGCGTGCCGATCTACGCCCCGCAGGGTGTCGCCGACGCCGCGAAAGACTTCGACATCACCGTCGTGCGCGCCGGCGACACCGTCGAGGCCGGGCCGTTCACGCTGCGCTTCTTCGGCGAAAAGCACGCCGTCATCCACTCGAGCATCCCGGTCGTCGACAACGTCGGCGTGCTGATCAACGACACCCTCTACTACGCGGGCGACTCGTTCACGATCCCCGAAGGCGTCGACGTCGACGTTCTCGCCGTGCCCGCCGGCGCTCCGTGGCTGAAGATCGCCGAGTCGATCGACTACACGCTCGCCGTGAGGCCCAAGCGCAGCTTCACGACCCACGAGATGGTGCTCGCCCGCGCCGGCAAAGACATGTCGAACGCGCGTATCAAGTGGGCCACCGAGCAGGGCGGAGGCGAGTTCTTCGCCCTCGAGCCCGGCGACACGCTCGACCTCTGACGGCCGGATGCCGATCGCCGATCACTGACTACCGACTACTAGGCTCGTGGCAACCGACTCCTCTCCCGCGATCGTCTGGTTTCGGGACGACCTGCGGGTGACCGACAACCCCGCCCTCTCCGCAGCGGCGGGTTCCGGGCGTCCCGTCGTGTGCGTCTACGTCTGGGACGAGGAGTCGCCCGGCATCCGGCCGCCCGGTGGCGCCGCGCGGTGGTGGCTGCACCACAGCCTCATCGCGCTCGGCGAAGAGCTCGAGCGGCTCGGCGCACGTCTGCTGATCCGTCGAGGCGCTGCCGAACAGGTGATCGCCGACCTCCTCGGAGAGACGGATGCGGCCCTCCTGTTCTGGAATCGGCGATACGGCCTGGCCGAACGCACCGTCGACGAGACGATCAAGTCCGCCGCACGCGCACGCGGGGTCGAAGCGACGAGTTTCGGCGCCGCGCTCCTGTTCGAGCCGTGGACCATACGCACCGGCTCCGACACCCCGTTCTCGGTCTACACGCCGTTCTGGCGCGCGTGCCTCAGCTCCCCCGCCCCACGGAAACCGCTGGACGCACCGAACGAACTGGCCGCCGGGCCGCGTCTGAGCGGGCTCAGCGTCGATGAACTGGGACTGCTCCCCACGCATCCGGACTGGGCAGGCGGGCTGCGCGAAAGCTGGACGCCCGGTGAGCAGAGCGCCCGAGCATCCCTCGACGCTTTTCTCTCCGACGAGGTCGCGGACTACAAGCAGAATCGGGACACGCCCGGCATCGCCGCCACCTCGCGGCTCTCTCCCCACCTGCGCTGGGGCGAGATCAGCCCGCATCAGGTCTGGCATGCCACCTCCGCCGCCCGCGGCGCCGGGTCCAGGGCCTCCGCCATCGCCGAGGGTGCGACGACGTTCCTGTCGGAGCTGGGCTGGCGCGAGTTCGCGTACCACACGCTGTTCCAGCACCCGCAGATGGCGACTCAGAACATCCACCCCGAATACGACGGCTTTCCGTGGCCGAGACTGCACCCGGCCGCCTTACGAGCGTGGCAAGAGGGGCGCACCGGCATCCCCTTGGTGGATGCCGGCATGCGCGAACTCTGGCACACCGGCACCATGCACAATCGCGTGCGCATGGTCGTCGCGTCGTTTCTCACGAAGAACCTGCTCATCGACTGGCGACACGGCGAGCAGTGGTTCTGGGACACCCTCGTCGACTCGGATCCGGCGAGCAACCCGTTCAACTGGCAGTGGGTGGCCGGAAGCGGCGCGGATGCGGCCCCCTACTTCCGGGTCTTCAACCCGGAGTTGCAGCGGGAGAAGTTCGACCCGCACGGCGACTACGTGCGGCGATGGGTGCCGGAGTGGGGCACCGACAGCTATCCGGAGCCGATCGTCGACCTCGGCGAGACGCGCCGGGCGGCGCTGGCGGCGTACGACGTGGTTCGCCGAGGGCGCGGCTAGCTCAGCGGCCGTGTTCGGCGAGGATCTGGTCGACGTCGATCTTCTTGAGCAGGCTCGTCCAGTCGATCGCCCGTGCGATGTCCGCTCGGTCTTCGTCGGCGAGCACTCGCCCGCTCCGCTCGACGGTCACGCCCACCGGCACGAGCCTGTTCAGCTGAGCGAGGATCGCGTCATCCACCGCCTCGGTGTCGAAATCCGCGCCCACGCGCGCGTAGTAATCGCTGGACAGTGTGTACGACACGATTCCGGTCTCGATTCGGCTCATGGCCGGAAGTGTAGTCCGGGCGGGCGACGGCTGGAGTGCGTGTGCGTTCGGTCTCCTCCACAGGTGGGGGTGGTTGCGGGGTTATCCACAGGTTAAATCCCTGGTCAAATGGCATATTCGGATGTCGGTGGGTGGTGGTTGGGTTGAGTCATGACCACAGCACGAGAGTCCGTTTGGCGGGATGCGTTTGCCGCGTTGCCGTATGCGGCGTCGTTGTCGCCGCGAGCACTGTTGGAGTTCGTGGGTGAGCTCGGGGTGCTGCAGGCGCGGCTGGATGCGGTGAAACTCGGTGCTGTCGGGCAGGTGCTGCGGCCGTGGAACCAGTTGGACGAGGAGGGCCTGGTGCTGCGGGGTGGGCATCGCCATGCGGTCACCCTGGTTGCCGAACGGTGGCAGGTCGCCGTCCCGAGCGCGCGGCAGATGTGCTTGGTTGCGGAGGCGGTCACCCCACGGGTGGGGTTGACCGGGGAGGCGCTGCCGGCCGGGTTTCCGGTGCTCGCTTCCGCACTCGATCCTGATGCGTTGGAGGCGGGATGGGTGAGTGTGGATCAGGCGGCGGTGATCGTCCGCGAACTCGGGAAGGCGGCGCCTGCCTGCACGGTCGCGTCGTTGCAGTTCGGAGAACGAGTACTGGTGCAGCACGCACCGGACCTGACCGTGGCTGAACTACGGGTGTTGGCCGGGCAGGTGCGGGACCGGCTCGACCAAGACGGAGTGCTCCCTCGCGAAGAGGTGCAGCGGTCACGGCGGTCGTTGACGATCACCACCGCCAGCGACGGGATGACGCACATCGACTGGTATCTGCACCCGGAAGCCGCCGGCCACGTGGTGGCTGCCATCGACACGTTGGTCGGACACGAACTCCGGGCGGTGCGGTTCCGGGACACGAACGGTCCCGACTTCACGGCGGACCGGGCCGAGGAGGAACACCGCACCCTGCCGCAGTTGCGGTCTGATGCGGCGGTGGATGTGTTCCGGCAGTACGCCACCCACCCCGGCACCGGGAGCACACCACCGGTGACCATGGTGATCCGCATCGGGCTCGACGCTCTGCAGACTGGGACCGGGGTTGGGGAGATCGACGGTGTCTCCACCCCGATCTCCGCCACCACCGCCCGACGGTTAGCCGCCGACGCGAACCTCATCCCCATGGTTCTCGGCGGGGATGGTGAAGTCCTCGACCTTGGTCGCAGCCGCCGCTTGTTCACCAGCAAGCAGAAGCTCGCGTTGGCGGAACGGGACGGTGGGTGTGCGTGGGCCGGCTGCCCCCACCCACCCTCATACACCGAAGCGCACCACATCAGATGGTGGGACAAACACCACGGAACCACCGACCTCAACAACGGGATCCTGCTCTGCTCCAACCACCACCACCGGGTCCACGACGACGGGTGGGACATCCAGGTCCGTGACCATGTGCCGTGGTTCATCCCACCCAGCCACATCGACCACCACCGACGACCCCGCCGCGGCGGACGCATCCGACTCCACGACACCGCAGCATGACCCGCGAGTTCTCGTCGCGTCGAGGCAGCGTGGAACTGCGAGCCGAGGTGAGCGTACAGTGCCCGGCATGAACACGGAGAAGAACCCGTCGAACGAGCCCGGCACCCCCGCGACGACCCTCGACGAACTAGGACGCACGGACGAGGAACGACTCGACACCGTAGCCGACCGCAACACCTCCTTGGAGGAGCGGCTCCCCGACACCGCGGCGACGGCCGACACAGACACCGGCGCACCATCCGCCGAGCGCGTCGAGCAGGCCGAGCACGACGAGCAGGCCGAGCACGACGAGCAGGTCGAGCACGACGGGGCGCGCTGACGGCCAGCGCTCAGTCGGCTAGCCCTCAGTCGACGGGCGCGGCGAGCGTTGCGGCGGTTCGCATCCGGAGTTCTACAGCACCAGGCACCTCGGTCTGTTCCAGGGACACGACCACGGAGGCCAACTCCCCCAGTGAGGTCAGGTGCGTTCCACCGCACGGGATCTCGACGGCGCCCTGCGCCAGTTCGCACCGCCAGGTGCGTCGTTCGCCGAGCCCGGCTCCGTTTCGAACGATCGAGACGGAGGCGCCGGAGTCCACCCACTCCGCGAGCAAGGCGTTCGCGGCCGCTTCTACGGCGCCGAGGCGATCGCCGAGCTCTGCCGCGGCGAACCCCTTCTTGCGCAGGCTCTTGCCTGCCCGATAGGTGTCGAGCGACCCGCCGGGCAGGATGCGCGACTCGACGATGGCCAGCCGGTCGAAGTCCGGCTCACCGCGCCCGTCGGTCTGCACCTCCTTCGTCCAGAGGTCGGCGAGCGAGGCGTTGAGCGCGAGCGAGGCGAGGTGGCAGGCCGTGTGCCCGGCGGAGAGGGCGTGCCGGAGGTCGGCGTCCACCGACACCTCGACAGGAGCTCCGGGAAGGATCTCGGCGGCGAGTGCGCCGGTCGGGTCGTCCACCAGATGGCAGACCACGAAAACCCAGTTCTCGGTGCCAGTGCGCACGGGGGCGTACCCGACGAACAGGGTCGAGTCGTCGGCGGCGAGTTCTGTCGCACCCACCACGGCGTCGACCACGGGATACGCGACCCCACCGACGACCAGCGTGCCCCGATCGGCCGGCTGGTCGGGCCAGACCGGATCGACGGGGTGGAAAGCGGTGCGGTCGAGAACGATCGCGACCCGACCTCCGGAGACGGGCTCGACGCGCACGACCGTTCCGGTCGAGACGACGTCGCCGTCCGGGTAAGCGACCTGGGTGTCGGCGGTGATGACGGGAAGACTCATCCTCTCAGCGTAGGAGATGCCCGCACACCACCGCCGACAGGGTCACCGTGACCCTGCGGACGCCTTGGCGCCGGCGGTGAGCGAGCCCACGTAATCCTCGTGGTCCGACATCCATTTCGTCACGATCTTGTCGTAGTCACTGGACTTCGCGCCGTTGAACATGTCGTTCTCGAGGGAGTACAGCAGATCCGAGTCCATCCGGAAGTCCTTGAACCACCCCGCAGCCTCGGGGAACTTCGACGCGAAGTCCTTGCTCCCGATCACGTGCAGCGATTCCGCCGTGCCGAGCGTGTTCTTGGGATCTTTGAGGTCTTTGAGGTCGAACTGGTCGTACGCCCAGTGCGGGCGCCAGAGCGTGACCGCGATGTTCTGCTTGGACTTCATCGCACTGGTCAGCTCGGCGAGCATGGCGGGAGTCGACGACGTGATGAACTGCAGCTTGTCGAGGCCGTACTGCGGGATGACCTTGTTCTGCGTCGCCTCGGTGAGCCCTGCGCCCGGTTCGATGCCGACGAGACGGTCACCGAAGTCGGAGGCATGAGCGGCGAGCTCGTCCAGCGAGTCGATGGGGGCATCCTTGTTGACGGCGATGGTGAGCTTGGCCTCGTCGTTCCAGGCGCCGAGGTCTTCCAGCGAGTCGCTGTACTTCTTCAGGTACGTCGCGTGCGTCGTCGGCAACCAGCCGTCGAGCGCGACGTCGTAGTCTCCGGTGCTGAGCCCGGCGAACGCGGGGCCGGCGTCGGCGTACTCGAACTTCACCGTGTAGCCCTTCTCTTCGAGAATGTGCTTCCAGAGGTAGGACACGGCCTCGCCTTCTGGCCAACCGTTGAACACGGCGACCTTGATCTCGCCTTTACCGCCGGACTGCTGAACGGCGGCGGAGATCCCGGTGCCGGCAACAGCGAGCACGACGACGGCTCCGATCGCGACGACGACCTTGCGCGGCACCCGCACGCGCGAGCGCGCTCCGGCGGGCGCGAGGGAGCGCTTGCGCACGGTGCCGAGCGCGGCGGTGAGACGGTCGAGGATGATCGCGATGATCACGACGGAGAGCCCGGCTTCGAACCCGAGCCCGACATCCACCCGGCTGAGCGCCTGAACGATGTCACGACCGAGACCGCCGGCGCCGACCATTCCGGCGATGACCACCATCGAGAGCGAGAGCATGATGACCTGGTTCACGCCGGCGAGGATCGACGGCATGGCGAGCGGCAGCTGGATCTGACGCAGGATGCGGCGCGGCGAGGAGCCGAACGCCTTGCCGGCCTCGACGATCTCACTGTCGACACCGCGGATGCCCAGTTCGGTGAGCCGCACGCCGGGAGCCATGGCGAAGATGATGGTCGCGACGATCCCGGGCACGACACCGACGCGGAACAGGATCAGCGCGGGAATGAGGTACACGAACGCGGGCATGGTCTGCATGAAGTCGAGCACCGGCCGGATGATCGCCGAAGCGGTCTTGTTCCTGGCGGCCAGGATGCCGAGCGGCACGCTGAGAGCGACGGCGATCAGGGCTGAGACGATCACGAGAGCGAGGGTGTCCATCGCGTTCGCCCACTGATCGACACCGGCGATCACGAGCAGTCCGACGACGCTTCCGATACCGAAGACGGGCCCGCGCAGCCAGAGACCGAGCGCGCCGAACACGAGAATGATCACCCAGAACGGCGGCGCCTGGAGCACCCAATCCATGCCGTCGAACAGTCCGGTGAAGATCGTGCGGATGACGTCGAACACGGGGCTGAAGAACTGGGTGACGAAGTCGACGGCGCTGGTGGCCCAGTCGCCGAGAGGGAGTCGGATATCCATCAGCGCACCTCCTCGAGGTCGGTGGAGCCCTGAGCGGTCTCGCGCAGGGTCTGGTTCATGACTTCGACGGAGATCGTCGTCGGCGGTTGCACGACGATCGGGATCTCCGTGGTGTCGCTCGAGACGTTTCCGAGGGCGGCGAGAAGTGTCACTCGTGGGATCACGCCGAGCAGCCGCCCTTTGTCGTCGACGACGGCGAGGGGCAACTCGCTCTCGACGGAGAGGCCGACGAGCTCGCTGAGCACCTCGTCGCGCGAGACGGAGGCGACGTCGTTCCGAATGACGGAACTCAGATCGGTCTGCCCTTCGCGCACCTGCCGCATCACGTCGCGATCATGCACGGCCCCGAGCAGCCGGCGGCCGTGACCGACGACGAACGCGGCGGAGGTCTGCAGGTCGCGCATGGTGCGCACGGCGGCACGCGGGCCGGCGGCGACGGTGACGAGCGCGCGAACGGGCTCCATGACGCTCGCAGCGGTCAGCACGCGGGCGCGGTCGACGTCTTGCACGAAGCTCGCGACGTAGTCGTTCGCCGGGTCCATGAGGATGTCCTCCGGCGTGCCGATCTGCACGACGCGGCCGTCGCGCATGACCGCGATCCTGTCGCCGAGGAACATGGCCTCGTTGAGATCGTGCGTGATGAAGATGATGGTCTTGCCGAGCTGGCTCTGGAGTTCGAGCAGCTGTTCCTGCATCTCACGGCGGATGAGCGGGTCGAGGGCCGAGAACGCCTCGTCCATGAGCAGCACATCCGTGTCCGCGGCCAGAGCGCGACCGAGGCCGACGCGCTGCTGCATGCCTCCGGAGAGCTCGCTCGGGAGCTTGTCGCCCCAGCCGGCGAGCCCGACGAGTTCGAGCACGTGCTGCGCCTTCTCCTGGCGCTCAGCGAGCGGCATGCCCTGCACCTCGAGGCCGTAGGCGATGTTGTCGAGCACGGTGCGGTGCGGCAGCAGCGCGAAGTGCTGGAACACCATCGAGATGTGCTCGCGGCGCACCTGACGAAGGCGTTTGGCCGGCACGCCCGTGATGGTGGTGCCCATGACATCCACGTGCCCGCTGGTCGGTTCGAGCAGACCGTTGAGCAGCCGGATCAGCGTGGACTTGCCCGAACCGGACAGGCCCATGACGACGAAGATCTCGCCCTTGTTCACCGTGAAGCTGGCGTCGATGACGGCGGCCGTTCCCAGCGCAGCCACTTCGTCGCGGGTCTCCCCGCCTGCCAACCGGCGTACGGCGTCGCCGGGTTTACGACCGAATACTTTGAAAAGGTTCCGTGCCTCGACGGCGACAGACTCGCTCACTTGTTCTCCGTGGCGCGCAGGTCTTCCGATCGCGCGCTCGTTGGTTGCGCCCGGGTCTGCGGGGTGAGCAACACTGGCGTCTCAAGCGAGTGGATGACTCACGAATCGCCGGCTGCCGGCGCGACCTCGGGGTGCGCGCCCACACCGCCCGACCGTACGTGCCCGGCGCGCTTCCGGGCGGCCTCTCGACCACCGCGCGCCCGGCTCGCGGGCTGGGTTTGCGGCCACGCTCCTGGGCCGGTGACGGCGGAGCGTGACCTATCGACGCTATAACCTGTGAGACTTCAAAGCCAATCGAGATCAGGCCGGGCGGCCTGTATTCCGCCGGCGGCATGTCCTTGCTTCCTTGCCGTGACAGGCATCGCTCGGGGGTCGCCATCGATACCTTCCTGTTACCTGAATGGGCGTCGGCTACGCTCGTTCCGTGACGACCGCACCGCCTTGGCGACTTCGCATGGCACTCGTCGCGGCGCTCATCGCAGCGGTCGCGCTCATGCTCAGCGGCTGCTCCCCCACCCAGATCGTGCGCGGCGAAGACGATGTCGCCGAGCAGTGGACGGTGCCGGCGTTCTACAAACAACCCCGTCCGCTGCCGCCGGGCGGCCAGGGCGAGCTCATCCGATCGCAGCGCGTACTCGGCGCACCGGACGGCTCGACCGCCTGGCGGGTGCTCTTCCACTCCACAGACACGTTCGGCCATCCTGTCGTCAACTCCGGGCTGGTCATCGCGCCGACGTCACCGGCGCCGGAGGGAGGGCGCACCGTCGTCTCGTGGGGCCACCCGACCACCGGTTCCGCCCAGCGCTGCGCTCCGTCGTCGGGCATCGATCCGTTCGATCTGGTCAAAGGCCTCACAGACCTGCTGAAGCACGGCTACGTCGTCACATACACCGACTACACCGGGATGGGGACGGCAGGGCCCAACTCCTATCTCGTGGGCGGCACGGAAGGGCGGAACGTGCTCGACGCGGCCCGGGCCGCGCGCCAGCTCCTCGGACGGGACGCGAGCGACCGGCTCGTGCTCTGGGGCCACTCCCAAGGGGGCCAGGCAGCGCTGTTCGCCGCACAACTCGCACGCGCTTATGCCCCGGAACTCGACCTTCGGGCCGTGGCCGTGGCCGCGCCGGCCGTCGATCTCGGCGCACTCCTGCAGGCCGACATCGGCGATGTCTCCGGAGTGACGATCTCCTCGTATGCGTTCACCGCCTTCGCCGAGGTGTACGGCCCGTCGACGCCCGGCGCGGAGCTCGACAGCATCCTCACCCCGGCCGCCGTGGCTGCGCTGCCGTCGATGGCGGAACTCTGCCTGATCGCGCAGAACAAACAGCTGCACGCGATCGGACAGCCGCTCATCGGCGACTTCCTCAGCCGCGACCCGGAGACGACGGAGCCGTGGAAGTCGCTGCTCGCCCAGAACACGCCGGGGGCGGTCGCCGTTCCCGTTCCGCTCTTCGTGGCCCAGGGCGAGACGGATTCGCTGGTGCGGCCGGCCGACACGGCCGCCTTCGTCGCCCACGAGCGGTCGCTGGGTGTCGATGTCACCTTCGAACGCATCCCCGACACCGGGCACGGACTCGTCGCAGTGCGCGCGCTTGACGCTCTGTTCGACTGGTTGCCGACGGTCGGCGCAGACGCGTCAGAACACTAGACGGCCGACACGTCGTCGGTACGGCAGACTTTCCTCATGACGAACGATCCGGGTGACCACGGCTGGCAGCGAGTACCGATCGAACCGCAGAGCGTGGATGCGCCCCTGTCGCGCTCGGCCGTCTTCCTGGTGGTGACCATCGCCGACTCCGACGACGCCCACGCGAACGTGCGAGACGTGCTCTCCGACCTGTCTGGGCTCGTCAAGACGGTCGGCTTCCGTGACCTCAACGCGCATCTCTCGTGCAACGTCGCGATCGGTGCGGCGGCGTGGACCCGCGTGACCGGCCGCAAGCTCCCCGCCGAACTGCATCCGTTTCCCGCGATCACCGGTGGCGTTCACACCGCCGTGTCGACGCCGGGCGATCTGCTGTTCCACATCCGCGCGGAACGCAGCGACTTCTGCTTCGAGTTCGAACGCCTGCTGCTCGATTCGCTGGGCGACGCGGTTGCCGTCGAAGACGAGGTGACGGGATTCCGCTACTTCGACTCGCGCGACCTGCTCGGCTTCGTGGACGGAACCGCCAACCCGACCGGTGGCGACATGATGGGGTCGTCGCAGGTGGGCGCGGAAGACCCGGAATACGCGGGCGGCAGCTACGTGGTCGTGCAGAAGTACCTCCACGATCTGAACAAGTGGGGGTCACTGCCGGTGCCGTCGCAGGAGGGCGTCATCGGCCGCACGAAACTCGAGAACCTCGAGCTCGACGATGCCGAACACGGCCAGAAATCGCACAAGACCCTCGCGACCATCACCGACGAGAACGGCGTCGAGCACGACATCCTGCGAGACAACATGCCGTTCGGCCGCCCGGGTCACGGCGAGTTCGGCACCTACTTCATCGGATACTCCGGCCGGCTCTGGGTGATCGAGAAGATGCTGCAGAGGATGTTCGTCGGCGATCCGGTCGGCAGCTACGACCGCATCCTCGATTTCTCCACGGCCGCAACGGGCACGACCTTCTTCGCCCCGACACGCGGCATGCTCGACGCCTTGGCGACCTGACCGATGGCGATCCCGCCGAGTACGATCGCCAACCCGATCCACTGCCGTGCGGTGAGCGTCTCGGCCGCGACGATCGTGCCGAGAAGCACGCCCGCGACGGGATTCAGCAGCCCGAGGAGCCCGACCGTGCCTGCGCGGAGGTGGCGGAGCCCGGTGAACCATGCCACGAACGCCACCGCCGTGGCGATGACGCTCACGTAGGCGAAGCCCGCGATGGCGCCGGCATCGAGTGCGTGCGGCGGCCCTTCGAACAGGAACGCGAACGGCAGCAGGATCAACCCGCCCGCGAGGAGTTGCCACGAGGTCGACGAGAAGACGTCGACGCCGCCGCTCCACCGTGTGGCGAGCACGTATCCGACCGACGAGAGCAGCATGGCGGCGACCGAGGCGACGATGCCGAGCGGATGCACGCCCGCCGCTCCCCCGAGCAGCATCACGCAGACGCCACCCACCCCGACCAGAGCACCGACGACGGCGGTCGCGCGAGGGCGCTCGGAGAGAAGGAGCCAAGCGAACCCCATCATCGCGAGCGGCGAGGTGGCCATCAGCGTGGCCGCGATGCTCGACGGCAAGAGCTGCGCCGCAGCGTAGACGAGCGCGAAGAAGCCTCCCATGTTGAGGACACCGAGCACCGCTGAGCGCCACCACCAGGCGCCGCGCGGGCGGCGACGCCGCACGAGCAGCAGGAGGAGTCCAGCGGGAAGCGCCCGGATGACACCGCCCCACAGCGGCTCCCCGGGCGGCAGGAGCGCGTGCGTCACGACATACGTCGAACCCCAGGCGATCGGCGCGATCGCCGTGATGAGCATCCACATCCATTTAGCTTCCATGGAAGCGATCTTATCTTCCTCGGAAGGTAGACTGTGCTCATGAGTCCGGAACCCGACAGGATCGCCCGCATCCAGGCCGAGTGGAGCCGCGAACGCCCCGACCTCGACGTGGGCCCGCAGGGGGTCATCGGCCGGCTCCATCGCGTCGCGGAGCACCTCACCGCCGAACTCCAGTCCGTCTATGCGGAGCACGGCCTCGGCGAGGGAGACTTCGACGTACTCGCGACGCTCCGCCGCGCGGGTGAGCCCTTCGAGCGCAGCGCCGGTGACCTCGCGCAGCACACGATGATCACCACCGGTGGCATGACGAAGCGCATCGACCGACTGCAGAAGGCCGGGCTGGTGACGCGCCGGGTCGACTCCGACGACGGCCGCAGCCGTGTCGTCGCCCTGACCGACCGCGGTCGCGAGACCATCGACGAGGCCTTCGCCGCGCACATGCGGAACGAACGCCGCCTCCTCGACGCGCTCGATCCCGCCGACGCCCGCCGGCTGGAGGGCATCCTCACCCGGTGGCTGGCCGAGTTCGAATGACGCGCGTGCGCGTCAGCGTGTGTGCGTGAGGGCGTCTTCGAGTGCCACCCAGGGCAACATCGCGCACTTGATCCGGGTCACGTACTTCGACACCCCGGCGAGGGCGACCGCATCGCCCAGCAGCTCCTCATCGCCGTCGAGCGTGCCTTTCGACTGCATCAACTCGCGGAACGCGGCGATCTTCGCGGTGATCTCGTCGCGCGAGTCGTCGCTCACGATGTCGCTCAGCAGAGACGCGGATGCGGTCGAAATGGAACAACCGTGGCCCTCCCAGCTGATCGACGCCACGCCGCCCGACGCCGACGGATGCAGGTTCAGCGTGACCTCGTCGCCGCAGGTCGGGTTGAGCTGGTGGGAAGACGCCGCGGCGTCGTCGTCGCGCAGACCGTAGCCGTGCTTCTGCTTGGCATGGTCGACGATGACCTGCTGGTAGAGGTTCTGGAGATCACTGGAACTCATCGGTCGACTCCGAAGAAGGCGCGGGAGTCGGCGACGGCCTGTACGGCGGCATCCACCTCGTCCGCTGTGTTGTAGAGGTAGGTGCTGATGCGCGTCGTCGCCGTCACGCCGAAGCGTCGATGCACGGGCTGTGCGCAATGGTGGCCCACCCGCACCGCGATGCCGCGATCGTCGAGGAACTGCCCGACGTCGTGCGAATGGATGCCGTCGACGACGAAGCTGGCGAGCCCGACACGTTCCGCGCCGTGAGTCGGGCCGAGAACCCGCACTCCCGGGATGGCGCCGAGCCCGTCGAGAAGCCGCCCGCCCAGCGCCTCCTCGTGCGCCTCGATGGCGCCGAGCCCGACGGCGTCGAGATAGTCCACGGCGGCGGCGAGCCCGATCGCCTGCGACACCCGCTGCGTTCCCGCCTCGAAACGCGCGGGCGCGGGCAGATACTCGGTCTCGGTCAGCGTCACCGTGGTGATCATGGAACCACCGGTGAGGAAGGGCGGCAAAGCGTTCAGGAGTTCCGCGCGGCCGTAGAGCACGCCGACACCCGTCGGGCCGAGCATCTTGTGCCCCGAGAAGACGGCGAAGTCGACGTCGAGCGCCCCGAGGTTGAGCGCGAGATGCGGCGCCGACTGGCAGGCGTCGAGCACGACCAGCGCGCCGGCCGCGTGGGCGAGGTCGACGAGCGACGAGACGGGATTCACCGTCCCGAGCACGTTCGACACGTGAGCGAAAGCGACGACCTTCGTGCGCGGGCCGATGATCGCCGCCGCCTCGTCGAGGCGCAACCGGCCGTCGTCTTCCAGGCCGATCACGCGGAGCGTGGCACCTGTACGGGCCGCCAGTTCCTGCCACGGAACGAGGTTGGCGTGATGCTCCGCCTCCGTGACGACGATCTCGTCGCCGGCGCCGAGCCGGAACCGTTCTGCGGCTTGCCCGCCGCGGCCGAGGGAGGCGTTCGACATCCCGTAGGCGATGAGGTTGATGCCCTCCGTCGCGTTCGAGGTCCAGACGATCTCGTCGGCCCCCACCCCGACGAACCGGGCGATGCGGGCACGAGCGTCTTCGAAGAGTTCCGTGGCCTCGCCGGCGACGGTGTGGGCTCCCCGGTGCACGGCGGAGGTGAAGTTCTCGACGAAGGCGCGCTCGGCATCGAGCACCTGTCGCGGTTTCTGCGAGGTCGCGCCCGAGTCGAGGTACACGAACGGATGCCCGTTCACCTCGCGGCTCAGAATGGGGAAGTCCGCGCGGATGGCGGTGATGTCGAGTGTGTCGGGGAGCATTTTCTCGTAACCAGAGTTTCGTCAGGGCAACTCTACTTGCCCCATCTGCAAGCGGTTCGAGTGCTTCCGCATTCCCTCGGCTTCCGGTGAGCGCTCGATCAGAGCAGATACGGGATGAGCGCCTTGCGCTCGCGGGGATAGTCGGCGAACGTCTCCTCGTACCACCGATGGTTCGACATCGCCCGCGGTGCGAGGTTCGCGATCGTGTACAGCGCGAAGGCGAGCCCGGCGAACGACCAGGTCGCGATGGCCCACCCTGTCCATTCGATCATCTCGCCGAGATAGTTCGGGCTCGACACATAGCGGTACCCGCCGCCGTGCGGGACCTTGTAGCCGGAGTTCCCGTCCCCTCTCAGACGCCGGAGGATGCGGTCGGAGTTCAGGTTGAGCGCGAACCCACCGAGGAACACCAGCACCCCGATGATGAAGCGGGGGTCGGCCAGCCAGCTCACCGCGTACGTTCCGTACTCGGAGATCCAGCGCGCGTTCACCCACGTGTTGAGCAGGTTGAACAGCATCGCCATCCCCATCACCGACACGGGCATCCGGCCGCCGCCGCGCATGAGGAACGGGTACACGAACGCCCGCTGAATGTAGTGCAGCTGCCAGAGCGCCAAGAAGACCAGGGGTACGACCTCGAACCGGTGCTCCCCGAGCAGGAAGAACACCAGGAACAGGATGGATGCGGGGCTCTCCATCACGAGCCAGCCGACCCGCGCGGGAACCGTCGGCCCCCAGCCACCGCGCCCGTGCCGCCCGTAGGGCGCCACGATGAAGCACAGAGCGACGAACGTCACCACGGCGAGCCCGATCTCCAGCCAGACGAACCAGGGGTAGAGGTCGGTCGCAGCCATACTGACACTCTGCCGCACCGCCCCGGTCTGCGGCAACGCGACTAGCCGTTCCACGAGAGGCGCCGGCTGCGCCAGAAGGCGTACCGGTCCCACGGATCGTCGACGCCGTCGGCGAGGTCGGCCACGTGCTCGGCGAGCTCGTCGTGCAGCTCGAACCACTCGGTTCGCGGGATGCGATGATCGGCGAACTGGGCGTGGCGGCGCTGCTCCAGCGATCGGCCGCCCAGCTCGAACGCGAGCACCTCGTCGTGGGGCAGGCTCGCGAACCGCTGGCGCGGGTTCGCCGTCGTTCCGATCTTGATGCGGTCGCGGAACCGCAGGTAGTAGACGACGTCGACCCGCGCATCCGGCGTCTGCTCGTCGGGGATGTCGCCGACCCGCCACTCGCACATCGCGCACACCCACCCCGAGGGATACCGCACTCCGACCCGGGAGCCGCAGGCGAGGCACGGCGATGGCAGCACATCGGTCACCCCGACCTCGGCGGCGACCCAGTCGTAGGCGACGAGCAGATGGGTCGTACACACGTCGAACGGTGCGTTCGCGGTGACCGGCGCGCCGCACGGGGAGTCCCCGTCACGCACGCTGCACGATCGCTCCACGGTCATGCCGCTACGGTAGCGCCGACCCCTGTCACGGCAGTCCTCTCGTCACGCTCGACGATGGACTGCCGGTCAGAAGTCTCCCCCACCACCGAAGTCTCCGCCGCCACCGAAGTCGCCACCCCCACCCGCGTCACCGCCGAAGAAGCCACCGCCACCGGCGTCCCGGTCGCCGCCGAAGCCGCCACTGAAGAAGTCCCCGCCGTTTCCTCCGTCGCCGCCACTGCCTCCACCGTCCCCGCTCGCGTCCCCGTATCCCCCGCCGTAGCCACCGCCGCCGCCGAAGAAGCCGCCGCCGCCCCTCAGCACGGAGTCGATGAGGATGCCGCCGAGCACCGCGCCGAAGAGCCCGCCGGCGCCGCTCCCGCCGGCGCCGCTCCCGCCGGCGCCGCTCCCAGTACGACCGCCCTGGCCGGGCATCCCGTAGCGTCCGCCCACCCCTTCGGGCGACCCGTAGGCGCCCAGGTCTGACTCGGCGAGCTGGATCGCTTGCGCGGCGAGAGCGTCGGCTCGCTGCGCCCCGGCCAGAGCCGTCACCGGGTCGGTCGCCGCCACGGACTGCGCGAGGCTGAGCTGGCGTCCGGCTTCGGCGAGCCGCGTGCGCGCTTCCGCGCCCACGGCACCGCGTCGGGCCGCGATGAAGTCCGAGGCCGCCGACACCCGTGCATTCGCAGCACCGATCGCCTGGTCGAGGGATGCCGTCGCCCGCTGCTCCTGCGCCTGGCGGGTGCGCACGGCCCCGAGCACGCCGTCGATGTCGCGGTTGGCGAGGTCGAGCTTGCCGAGCAGCTCCTGCGGATTCACCCGCCCGCCAGCGAGCCGCGCCTGAACGTCCGTGACGGCGGTCTGCGTCGCCTCCTGCGCCGCCATGATGGCGCCGCTCGGATCTCCGGAGGCGGCGAGAGCGCGCGCGTCGACGATGTCCTCCTGCAGGTTGAGGATCAGGGCATCGAGCCGAGCCCGAGCGTCGGCGAGGTCGGCGGCCACCCTGTCGACCGCGTCCAGCAGCAGCCCCGACTGGCCGAGGGCTGCCTCGGCGGCGCGCACGCTGACCGCGGCGTGGCTCGCCCCTCCCGAGGTGGCCTTGGTCTCGGCATCGGCCAATGCCGTGCTTGCGAAGGTCAGCCGCTCGGTCGCCTGCACGACGTTGTCCTGCACTGTCGTCAATGCCGTGTCCGCGTATGCCGAGCTCAGGCGGGCGAGTGTCGTCTGCGTCGCGCCGATCCGCCCCTGCACAGCGGCGACGCCGGAGCGCAGCGCCGCGACCTTGCCGGGGATGTCTTTCGCCACCGATCGCAGGTGCGCGAAAGCCTCCGCCTGTTCGTCGAGCAGCCGGTTCGCCTCAACGCACCGGCGCACGATCGCCCCGTTCCAGTCGCGCCTCTCCTGCTCGGTGTCGGGTTCGGCGTCATCCAGCTTCTGTTTGAGCGCGAACGCCCGGCGCAACTCCTCCCTGGCGGCCTCGACGGCCTGCTGAAACGGTTGAGCCGCCTCCTCGCCGTACTGCGCCACCACGAAGCCGAGTTCTTGCGTGCTCGCCTGCAGTGCGTCGTCGGTGCGCACGAGAGCGCTCGACGCACGCCGCTCGAGCTCTTCGAGAGGCATCGTCAGCAGCTCGTCGGCCGGCGAGGTCTGAGCCGGGCCTGAGCCTCCGGGATGCACGCCCGTCGCGCCGCCCTGCACCTGGTGCGCCGACTGCGCGGCGACCTCTGCCCGGCGCCGGCGCCGGCGCGCCAGAACGAAGACGAGCACGATGATCGCCACGATGACCACGGCGACGACGACCAGCGTGATCACGATTCCCGCGGCCACCGACGACCCGGTGGAGCCGGCCGAACCTGGCGTTCCTTCGGAGCCGTCCCCCGCTCCGCCGCCGCCCGTGCCGGCGGCCGCGCCCATCGCCGTGGCCGCGCCGATCGCAGCGCCCGCCCAATCGTCTGCTTTGAGCTTCGGCTCGATCTGCTGCCTGCGGATGTCGGTGAGTTGGCTGCTCGACAGCGGGCCCGCCGTATCCGCCGACAGATAGTAGGTGCGGCTGTCGACGGCCACCGCCAACAGGTAGTCGTCGGCGGTCAGGCCGTTCTGCTCGGCGGTCGAGTCCGCCCACGACTTCGCCGCGGTCGGGTCGGTGAACGTGTCGACGTAGGCGACATAGAGCCGGATGCCGTGCTCATCCGACAGCGTCTGCGTCGATGCCTGCACCTCGGTGGCGCGGTCGCCCAGCACCCTTGCCTGGTCGACGACCTGGCTTCCGCTGAACGTCACCGGAGCTTCCGCGAAGGCCGGAGCCGCCGATCCCAGACCGACCCCGAGAAGCAGGAACGCGGCCGCCGCCATCCCCGCTGCGACTGTTCGCCCTCTGTGCATGATGTGCCGTCCTCAGCCTCGATCCGGCTTCTCATTGTAGGAGCCGGGGCTGATGGCCGGCCGTGTCGGGCACAGCTAGGGTGAAGAAAAAGATGGGACCCCCGATGCTGACCAGACACCGTGACGCCGAACCGTCGATCGACCCGTCCGCTTACGTCGCGACCTCGGCCGTGATCGTGGGCGACGTGACGATCGGCCCGGGTGTGCGGGTCCTCCACGGGGCCGTCATCTCAGCGGAGGATGGGCAAGTCGTCATCGGCGAGGACACCATCGTCATGGAGCACTCCCTGATCCGTGGCCGGGCGGGTCATCCGGCCCGCATCGGTTCCGCGGTCATGATCGGTCCGCATACCCACATCAACGGCAGCACCATCGAAGACGAGGTGTTCATCGCGACAGGCGCATCCCTCTTCCCCGGCAGCCGCATCGGAACCGGTGCGGAGGTCCGCATCAACGGCGTCGTGCAGGTGAACACGGTGGTCGCACCGAGCTCGGTCGTGCCCATCGGTTGGGTCGCCGTGGGAGACCCGGCTTCGATCTTCCCGCCCGACCGCCACGACGAGCTCTGGGCGATCCAGCGAGAACTCGATTTCCCGGGAACGGTCTACGGCGTGACGCGCGACACGTCGATGCGCGAGTTGATGCGCAAGCAGTCCGAGTTCTACGCCGCGCACGCCGACGACGAGACCGTCACTGACTAAACCCAAGGCGGAGATCGGGGCAAGAAAAAAGCCCGGAAACCCGGGCTTTACTTCGTCTCGATCAGTGCTGGGGTACCTGGACTCGAACCAAGAACAACTGAACCAGAATCAGCCGTGTTGCCAATTACACCATACCCCACTGCGCAGATCCGAGGACCGGCACCGAGAGTCAACAGTAGCCTACCGAGGGCCCGAACTACAAAACCGGCGCGTCGCGTTCGACCGAGACGCCGATGAGATCGCGGTTGACGGCGGCGGCGACGACGGCGCCCGATCCGGCGGCGACGATGAGCTGCTGTGGGCCGGGTTCGGTCGACTCGCCGGCGGCATAGACGCCGGGCAGCGAGGTGCGCCCGGCGGCGTCTGTGACGAGAAAACCGTCGTCGTCGCGGTCGAGATCGAGATCGTCGACGAACGAGAGCGAGGGCGACCAGAGTGGCCGCACGAACCCGCCCGACCGCGCGATCTCGGTTCCGTCGGTGAGCCGGATGCCCGTCATGGCACCGCGCTCCCCCACCACGTCGTCGATGGGGCGACGTTCGACGCTCACACCCAGCCGGGCCAGGGTTCGCTCGTCATCGTCGCCGACCGTGCCGACGCCGTTCGTGAAGACGATCAGATCGGACGTCCACTGGGTGAGCAGCAGCGCGCGCTCGGCCAGATCGTGGGTCTCGCCGATCAGCGCGAGCGGCGCATCCGACTTCTCGTAGGCGTCGCACTCGACGCAGCTGTGCAGCTGGGTGCCGTAGTAGGCGCGAATCGACGGCACGGCGGGGAGGGTCTCGGTGAGGCCGGTGGCGATCACGACGGTGTCGGCGAGCACGTCGATGTCGGCGGCCCCACGAACCCCGGAAGCGACGACACGGAAACCGGAGCCCGACACGGTCAAGCCGGTGACCTGGGCGAACACGACCTCGCCCTCGTCGTACGACTCCACCTCGTCACGCGCGAGCCTCCGCAGTTCGAGCGGAGAGATGCCGTCGCGCGTGAGAAAGCCGTGAGCGGTCAGGGTTGCCGCGTTGCGCGGGCGGTTGCCGTCGACGACGAGAACCCGTCGCCGCGCACGAACGAGGTTGAGCGCGGCCGAAAGACCGGCCGGGCCGCCGCCGATCACGACGACATCGTACGACTCGACAGTCATGCGCCGACTATCCGAGAGAAGCCGACAGCTTGTCCAGTCGCGCGATCGTCTCTGGCTTGCCGAGGATCTGCATGGACTCGAAAAGTGGGGGCGAGACCCGGCGGCCCGAGAGGGCGACGCGAAGCGGACCGAAGGCGACCCGGGGTTTCAGCCCGAGACCCTCGATGAGCGCGTCACGCAGCGACGACTCGATGGCCTCGTGGTTCCACTCCGAGACGGGAACGAGCTCCAGGGCGCCGAGCGAGGCTGCCAGCACCTCGCCCGCGTTGGCGGGAAGGGAGGCGCGGGCGTCGTCTTCGATGGTCAGCGACGCCGCGTCGGTGAAGAGGAAGCCGAGCATCCCGGGCGTCTCGCCGAGCAACTGCACGCGCTCTTGCACGAGGGGCGCGGCCTGAGCGAGGATATCGTGCTGTGCATCCGTCAGCGGCTCGGTGAGCACACCGGCGGCGACGAGGTAGGGCACGGTGCGCGCGGCGAAGTCGAACGTCTCGAGCAGACGGATGTGGTCGCCGTTGATCGACTCGGCCTTCTTGACGTCGAAGCGAGCGGGATTCGGGTTCACGTCGACGACGTCGAACGCGGCGATCATCTCGTCGATCGAGAAGACGTCGCGATCGTGCGTGAGCGACCAGCCGAGGAGAGCGAGGTAGTTGACGAGGCCCTCGGGGATGAAGCCGCGGTCACGGTGGTGGAACAGGTTCGACTCGGGGTCGCGCTTGGAGAGCTTCTTGTTGCCGTCGCCCATGACGTAGGGCAGGTGCCCGAAGCGGGGCACGAACGTGGTGATGCCGGCTTCGATGAGCGCGTGGTACAGCGCGATCTGACGAGGAGTCGACGAGAGCAGGTCTTCGCCGCGCAGCACGTGGGTGATTCCCATCAGTGCGTCATCGACGGGATTCACGAACGGGTAGAGGGGGTGGCCGTTCGGCCGCACGACCACGAAGTCGCTGAACGAGCCCGCGGGAAAAGTGATCTCACCGCGCACGAGATCGTCGAAACTCAGGTCGGTGTCGGGCACGCGCAGACGCAGGGCGGGCAGACGGCCCTCAGCGCGGAACGCGTCTCTCTGCTCCTCGGTGAGGTCGCGCTCGAAGTTGTCATAACCGAGCTTGGGGTCACGCCCGAGCGAGACGTTGCGCGCCTCGATCTCCTCGCCGGTGGCGAAGCTCTCGTAGATGTGGCCCGTGGCTTTCAGCTTGTCGATGACCTCGGCGTAGATGTCGTAGCGCTGCGACTGGCGGTACGGCGCGTGCGGTCCACCGACGTTCACACCCTCGTCCCAGTCGAGCTTCAGCCAGGTGAGGCCGTCGACGATCTGGGCGTAGCTCTCTTCACTGTCGCGCGCGGCATCCGTGTCTTCGATGCGGAACACGAGCTTGCCGCCGGTGTGCCGGGCGTAAGCCCAGTTGAAGAGGGCGGTGCGGATCAGGCCGACGTGCGGCGTGCCGGTGGGCGACGGGCAGAACCGAACGCGAACGTCGGCGCCGGTGGCCGTGGAGAACGGGTGAGAGGCTGTGTCAGACATACGAGAACAGCTTAGTTGGGAGCGCCGTGGCCCGGGCTACGCCTGCTTGGCAGCGCGCACCGGGTTCACGAGCGAGCCGACTCCCTCGATCTCGACCTCGACGGTGTCACCGGCGACGATCGGCCCGACTCCCGCTGGCGTACCTGTCAGGATCACGTCGCCCGGCAGCAGGGTGAACACGCTCGACGCGTAGGCGACGATCGTGGGGATGTCGTGCACCATGTCGCTGATCTTGCCGTCTTGTTTGAGCTCACCGTTCACGCGCGTGCGGATGGCCGCGTCGGGCGCGAGTTCCGTCTCGATCACGGGGCCGAGCGGGCAGAACGTGTCGAACCCTTTGGCGCGCGCCCACTGCCCGTCTGCCTTCTGGAGGTCGCGGGCGGTCACGTCGTTGGCGACCGTGTACCCGAAGATGTACTCGCGCGCATCCGCCGCCGCCACGTTCTTGGCGATCTTGCCGATGACCACGGCGAGCTCGCCCTCGAACTCCACCTGCTTCGACTGCGGCGGAACGACGATGGCGTCGCCGAGCCCGATGACCGCGGTGTTCGGCTTCAGGAAGAGCAGCGGCTCCCCGGGGGCCTCCCCGCCCATCTCGGCGGCGTGGTCGCGATAGTTCTTGCCGACGGCGACGACCTTGGATCGAGGGATGACGGGCGCGAGCAGGGCGCCGACCTTTCCGAGCGGAACGCGCTCGCCCGTCGTCTCGAATCCGGCGAACATGGGGTCGCCCTCGAGAACGACGAGGGCATCCTCGTCGACGATTCCGTAGTCGATGGCGCCGTCGTGGCTGAAGCGTGCGATTTTCACGACTCCGAGTCTAGTGCGGAGCGGCGCCGCGTGCCTGTGCTAGCCCGCGCGATCAGACGGTACGGAGGTCCCAGTCGCTCGCGTCCAGAGCGAGCAACGCAGCTGCGGTGGCGGCGATGGCGGGCACCTGATCCGACCCCGCGGCGCCGACGAGGTTGATCGTGCGGTGATCATGGTTCACGGTCGGGCGCACGACAACGCCTGCCGTCCGCGCGGCCGAGCCGACGGCCAGCGACGGGACGAGCGCCACACCAACCCCCTCGGCGACCATGCTCATCACGGCGACGAAGTTGTCGGTCTCGTAGGCGATCCGTGGCACGAAGTCGCGCGCATCCGTCAACTCCAAGAGGTGACCGCGGCAGCGCGGGCAGCCGGCGATCCACGACTCTCCGGCGAGGTCGGCGAGGTCGACGGCAGCCGAGTCGGCGAGCGGATGCCCGGCCGGCAGCACGATGAGCATCTCGTCGCGCCACACCGGCACCACGGCCAGGCCGCGAGCGCTCTCCCGATGCGGGTCGACCCTGTCGCCCGGATAGCTGAACGTGATGGCGAGGTCGGCCGACTGCTTGCGCACAGCCGACACCGCTTCCGGCGGCTCGGCTTCGGCATACGTGATGCGCACCCCGGGATGCGCGCCGCCCATCGTGCCGAGCAGTCGCGGCACGATGGTGGCCGAGGCCGACGGGAACGCTGCGAGCCGCACGCGCCCCGATCTCAGGCCGCGGAGATCGGCGAGTTCACCCGCCGCGGCGTCGAGAGCGGTCGTGACCGTTCCCGCGTGCCGCGCGAGCACACGCCCCGCCTCCGTGAGACGCACGCCCCGGCCGGCGCGCGTGACCACGGGCATCCCGAGCCGCGCCTCGAGTCGTTTCAGGTGCTGACTGATCGCGGGCTGGCTGTAACCGAGCGCGACCGCCGCCTGCGTGATCGAGCCGTGGTCAGCGACGGCGCGCACGACCCGCAGCGCGTGCGAGTCGAGGTCGAGCCGGTCGAAGTCGGAGGTCATGACAATGAAGCATAACGTCGCTCAATGCGTGTGATCCAACACTTGCCGTGGACGAATGAATCGCGAGGCGTCACGCTGGAGACATGCTCCTCGATCACGCCCGCTCGCAGTTCACGGCGCCGGCCGGCTATCTGGCCGCCTGCACGCAGGGGCTCCCCCTGAAGGCGACCATTGCGGCATCCAGGACCGAGCTCGACGTCTGGGAACGCGGCGACGCCACCCCGGCCCAGTACGGCGAGTCGGTCGAGCGGGCGCGCGCGGCTTACGGGCGCATCGTCGGCGTGCCGACCGACCGGGTCGCGATCGGCTCCCAGGTGTCCGTGCTCGTGAGCCTCGCGGCCGCGTCGGCGCCCGATGGGGCCGAGATCGTGTGCGTGGACGGCGACTTCAGTTCGACGATCTACCCCTTTCTGCAGCAGGAGTACCGCGGGGTGACCGTCGTGCACGCGCCGCTCGAACGGCTCGCCGAGACCATCGGGCCGAAGACCTGGCTGGTCGCGTTCTCCGTCGTTCAGTCCGCGACGGGAGCGGTCGCCGATGTCGACGCGGTGGTCGAGGCCGCGAGCGTCCACGGCGCCCGAACGCTCGCCGATCTCACGCAGGCCACCGGTTGGCTCCCGGTCGACGCGTCGCGGTTCGATCTGACGGTGTGCCACGCGTACAAGTGGCTGTGCGCGCCGCGCGGGTCGGCCTTCCTGACTGTGAACGACAGGATGCTGGCCGAACTCCGCCCGGTGCAGGCCGGATGGTTCGCCGGCGACGACCCGTGGGCGTCCTGCTACGGCCCCGGTATCCGGCTGGCCGCGGATGCCCGCTGCTTCGACGTCTCCCCCGCCTGGCCGGTGTGGCCGGGGACGGCGGCAGCACTGGAGTTCTTCGCCGACATCGACACCGAGACCGTACGCGCACACAGCGCCGGCCTCGGCGACGAGCTCTGCGCGCGGCTCGGGATGCGGTCGCGCGGTCAGGCGATCGTCACCTGGCCCGACACCGACGGCGCCGACCTCGCTGCCCTATCGGCGGCGGGGATCCGCGCGTCCGGCCGCGCCGGCCGTGCCCGGGTGGCCTTCCACCTCTGGAACACGGCCGAGGATCTCGACCTGGTTCTCGCGGCACTCCCCCGGCGCAGTCGCGTCGAGCGGTGACGTCGAGCGGTCGGTTCAGCCGTCGAGGCGCATCATCCAGTTGTGACGGTCGGGAAGGCGGCCGTACTGGATGTCGGTCAGTTCCTGGCGCAGCGCCATCGTGAGCTCACCGGGAGGCGCCGTGATGTCGCCGACCGTGAACGTGTCCGACTTGAGCTCGCCGATCGGGGTGATCACCGCCGCCGTGCCGCAGGCGAACACCTCGACGATGTCGCCCGACTCCACGCCGACGCGCCACTCGTCGATGGTCACCTTGCGCTGCTCGACCTTGTGGCCGCGGTCGCGAGCGAGCTGCAGCACCGACTCGAGCGTGATGCCCTCGAGGATGCTGTCCGACTCAGGGGTCACCACGGTGCCGTCTTTGTAGACGAGCACCACGTTCATCCCACCGAGCTCCTCGATGTACTTGCCCTCGACCGAGTCGAGGAAGAGCACCTGCGCGCAGCCGTGCTCGGCCGCCTCCGACTGCGGGAGGAGGCTCGACGCATAGTTGCCGCCGGTCTTCGCGGCGCCGGTTCCGCCCTTGCCGGCACGCGACCAGCGGTCGGAGAGCCAGATCGACACAGGGGCGACTCCGCCGTGGAAGTAGGCGCCCGCCGGGCTCGCGATCAGGTAGTACGCGACCTTGTTGGCCGGCCGCACACCGAGGAAGGCCTCTTTGGCGAACATGAACGGACGGAAGTACAGGCTGGTCTCCGGGGCAGACGGCACCCAGTCCCCGTCGACCTTGACGAGCTGCTTGAGCGAGTCGAGGAAGTACTCGACGGGGAGTTCCGGCAGCGCGAGACGGTACGCCGACCGCTGCATGCGCGCCGCGTTGGCCTCGGGGCGGAAGGTCCAGATCGAGCCGTCGGCATGACGGTACGCCTTGAGGCCCTCGAAGATCTCCTGTGCGTAGTGCAGCACCGCCGCCGACGGCTCCAGCTGGATGGGTCCGTACGGCGAGACGCGCGGCCGGTGCCAGCCGCCCTTGACCGACCAGCAGAGGTCGACCATGTGGTCGGTGAAGTAGTTGCCGAACCCGGGGTTCGCGAGGATCTCCGCGCGTTCGGCGGCGGACTTCGCCGCCTCGTTGCGGGTCACGGCGAACTGGAGGCCGCTGGTCTCGGTGGGCCCGTCGGTGAGGGTGATGCTGGTCGAAGCGTTCATGAGAGTCCTTTGCACTGCGTCAATTCAAAGCAGGGTGATCTAATTCTGCGCCACTGCGGCCGCGATCGCGTCGCCGATTTCGGCGGTGGTGCGGGATGCGCTGCCCTGCTGGTGGATGCGGGAGGCCAGGTCGGTCGTCACCGCACGCTCGACACGCTCCGCCAGGTCGCTGCTGCCGAGGTGACGCAGCAACAGGGCCACGGAGAGGATCGCAGCGGTGGGGTCGGCTTTCTGCTGGCCGGCGATGTCGGGGGCCGATCCGTGAACCGGCTCGAACATGCTGGGGAAGTCGCCTACCGGGTTGATGTTGCCGGAGGCCGCCAGTCCGATGCCACCGCTGATTGCGGCCGCGAGATCGGTGAGGATGTCGCCGAAGAGGTTGTCTGTGACGATCACGTCAAACCTATCAGGATTCGTGACGAGGAAGATCGTCGCCGCGTCGACGTGGAGGTAGTCGACGGCGATTCCCGGATGCTCGGCCGCGACCGTATCGACGATGCGCTTCCAGAGACCGCCCGCGAACGTCAGCACGTTGGTCTTGTGCACCAGGGTCAGCTTCTTGCGCCGCTGCTCGGCCTGATCGAAAGCGAACCGCACGACCCGCTCGACACCGTATGCGGTGTTCACCGACACCTCGTTGGCGATCTCGTGGGGGGTGCCGGCGCGGATGACGCCGCCGTTGCCGACGTACGGCCCTTCTGTTCCCTCGCGCACCACGACGAAGTCGATCTCGCCGGGGTCGGCCAGCGGGCTGGCGATGCCGGGGAAGAGCGTCGTCGGGCGGAGGCTCACATAGTGGTCGAGCGAGAACCGCAGCTTCAGCAGGAGCCCGCGTTCGATGTTCGCGTCTTTGAGGCGCGGGTCGCCCGGCACCCCGCCCACGGCGCCGAGCAGGATGGCGTCGTTCTGCTTGATCGAGTCGAGGTCTGCATCCGTCAGCACGTCGCCGGTGGCGAGATAGCGGTCGGCGCCGAGAGAGAACGGGGTCTTCTCGATCGTCAGCTCGCTGCCGGAGGTGACCGCGTCGAGCACCTTCACCGCTTCGGCCACGACCTCCGGTCCGATTCCGTCTCCCGGGATGACGGCGAGTCTGATCGTCTGCGGCATGGCACTCCTGCGGTCTCGATTGGTCTGTTCAGCCAGCCTACCGGCGAGCGGCGACGGTCAGCCGCGCACCTTGCGCAGCGAGATCAGGGCGAGCACGGCCGCGCACACCATCAGGGCGACGCCGATTCCGGCGGTCAGGGCGACCCCGGAGTCGAACGCGTGCCTCGCCGATTCGAGCAGCTGCTCGCCCAGCGCATCCGGCAGCTGCCCGGCGACCGTCGTCGCGCCGCCGATCGTCTCGCCTGCGGCGTGCGCCTGCGCGGCGGAGAGCCCGTCGGGCAGCACGACCGCCGAGCGGTACGACGCGGTGAGAATGGTGCCGAGCGTCGCGGTGCCGAGCACGGCCCCGAGCTCGTACGCGGTCTCCGACACGGCGGAGGCGGCGCCGGCCTTATCGGCCGGGGCACTCGAGAGGATGAGCTCGTTCGACACGGTCTCCGCCGCGCCGATCCCGAGACCGAGCAGCACGAAGGCGATCATGAGGACCGATGCGGGCGCATCCCCGCCCGACAGCGACACGAGGCCGTATCCCGACGCGGAGATGAGCAGACCGATCGGGATGACGATGCTCGGGCGCACCCGGCGCGCGATCGGAACCACCACCAGGCCGGCCACGATCATCGTCGCGAGCCCGGGCAGCAGCACAAGGCCCGACCCGATCGGACTGAGACCGAGCACCAACTGGAGGTGCTGCGAGACGAAGAACAGGAATCCGACGAGCGAGACGACGCTCAGCAGATTGACGAGCACGGCGCCGCTGAACGACGCGCGCCGGAACAGCCGCATGTCGAGCATCGGCACCGGCCGACGCAGCTGGCGCCGCACGAACAGCACGCCCGCCGTCACGCCGACCACGATCGCCAGCACCCCGACCAGCGTGAAGCCCTCGCTCGCAAGGGTCTTGATGCCGTAGACGACCGGCGCCATGGCGGCGAGCGACAGCACGATGCTCACGACGTCGATGGGGCCGGGGTTCGGATCCTTCGACTCGCGGATGAGCAGGGGCGTCAGAACGAGCATCGGCACGAGCACGGGAACGGCAAGCAGGAAGACGGAGCCCCACCAGAAGTGCTCGATCAGCAGCCCGCCGACGATCGGACCGAGGGCCGAACCGGCCGCGAATCCGGACGCCCAGATCGCGATCGCGAGTCTGCGTTGGTCCCGGTCGGTGAACGTGCTGCGCAGAAGAGACAGGGTCGACGGCATCAACATCGCACCGAAGAAGCCGAGCACGGCGCGGGACAGGATGAGGAGTTCGGTGGTCGGGGCGAAAGCGGCGGCGATCGACACGGCCGAGAACCCCACGGCGCCGATCAGCAGCAGCTTGCGCCGGCCGATCCTGTCGCCGAGGCTGCCCATCGACACCAGCAGTCCCGCGAGCACCAGCGGATAGGCGTCGATGATCCAGAGCATCCCCGTTCCACTCGGCTCCAGCGCCTGCGAGATCGCCGGCAGCGCGAAGCTCAGCACCGTGTTGTCGATCGAGACGAGCAACACGGGAAGCATGAGAACGGCGAGCGCCAGCCACTCGCGGGCGCCGGCGCGCACGGAGGCGACGACAGGCTGCGATTGCGTGGAGGGCGAAATGGACATGGCGTTTACTATACCGTCTGGACGGTACAGTGATCAAGCCAGAGCGGCTACCATGGGCACATGTCTTCGACTCCGTCCGCCGGCCCGTCGGCGCGCGATCGCGTTCTCGACGCCTTCGAACAACTCCTCACCGAACAGAGCGAGCGGGCGGCGACGCTCGACGCGGTCGCAGCGCGCGCTGGCGTATCCAAGGGCGGGCTGCTCTACCACTTCGCCTCGAAGGACGCCCTGGTCGAGGGGCTCGTCGGCCGGCTGCAGGCGCTCGTCGACGAAGACCTCGACCGGATGCGCACCGCACCCGCCGGCCCTGTCGACTACTTCGTGCGCAGCTCGGTGTCGTCGCAGAGCGCTCTCGACCGCACCGTCGTCGCCGTCGCGCGGCTCGCCCAGGGCGCAGACCCCCGTGCGCGCGAGATGCTCAGCACGATGCAGGCCGGCTGGCTGGGCGCACTCGAGACGGAGATCGCCGACCCGACCGTCGCCAAAGCGGTCATGCTGATCGGCGACGGCATCTACTACAACTCGGTGCTGCTGCCGGAGGCCACCGCCGTCGTGCGCGACGAGGCGGAGATGGACCGTCTCGTCGAGCTCGTGCTGGAGCTCGCCCACCGCAGAGCCTAGCCGCCCAGTTCGGCGATCCGTGCCTCGAGAAACCGTTGCGCCCGGGGGCTCGGCTCGAGCTCCCGGGCCCGCCGATACGCTTCCACCGGCGCGGGGAGGTCGTCGGCGAGCCGCGACAGCTCGCCGCGCACGGCGAACGACTGCGGCGCGATCGTGCCGACGAACGCATCCGGGATGCGCTCGAGCTCACCCAGCGCGGCCTCAGGTCCGACATCCGGGCTGTACCCGCGTGCCACCACCCGGCCGAGCTGCGCGGCCGGCGACGGCCACACGTCGACCAGGCGGTCGTAGAGTCGCGCGATCGAAGCCCAGTCGGTCTCGGCCCAAGACCCCGCCGTGGTGTGGAGTCCCGCTATCCCCGCCTGCAGGGCGAATCGCCCTCGGCCCGCGAGGGCGACGGTCGCCAGCCGTTCGCCGGCGGCGACCATCCCCCCGTCCCACCCGGCCCGGTCGGCGTCGGCGAGTGTCACGAAATCACCGGCCGGCGAGAGCCGTGACGACTGCCTGGCCTCTGTGAGCAGGAGGAGTGCCAGCAGCCCTGTCGCCTCTGCGTCATCGGGGCGCACCCGGTGGGCGTCGGCAGCCAGAGCCAGCGCGTCGGCACGCACCCGGGCATCCGGAGTCGCGTGCCCCGCCGTGTAAAGCAGGTAGATCGCGGTGAGCGCGTCGGGAAAGCGCGCGGTCACCTCGGCTTCGTCTTCGATCGCGAACCGCACATCCGAGTCGTGGATGCGGCGCTTCGCCCGCGTGAGTCTGGCCGCCATCGTGCTCGTCTGCACGAGGAACACGGCCGCCACGTCGCTGGTGGGCATCCCGCAGACGAACCTCAGGGCGAGCGCCACCCTCGCCTCCTCCGCCACGTCGGGATGGCAGACGAGCAGGATGAGTTCGAGCCGTTCATCGCCCGAGAACTCGAAGCTCGGGTCGGTGGTCGCGCTGTCTGGCATGGGCAGGTCCGCTGTTCGCCGCAGCTCGGCCGCGATGGCGGGCAGGCTGCGTCTCGTCGTCTGTTCTGCGCGCACGGTGTCGACGGCGATCCGCCGTGCCACGGTCGTGATCCAGGCCGCGGGATTGTCGGGGGCGCGCCCGGTCGCCGCGAGGGCGACGGCGCGCGCGAAGGCCTCCTGCACGGCGTCCTCCGCCAGCAGCAGATCCCCCGTGTAGCGGGCGACGGCGCCGAGGATGCGCGGGGAATCCTCCCGAAACGCATCCTCGACGCCGGTGGCGCCGGAGGCGACCGTCACTTCACGGTGTCGAGCACCAGCACCGGGTGCAGTCCGAGCCATCCGTCGGTCGGCACGAGAGCGGCGAGCTCCTTCGCCTGCTGCGGCGACTGCGCCGTGAAGACGTAGAGGCCGGTGACGACCTCGCGCGTCTCGCCGAACGGACCGTCGGTGAAGACGGGCGCTCCCCCGGCGCTGGGGGTGATCTTCGTGGCGGCGGCCTCGCCCTGCAGGGCGTTGCTGACGACGAGGCGCTCACCCGCGGCGGCCACCGCCTCCTGGAAGGCCCGGTGGCCGGCCATCCCGGCTTCCCACTGCTCCGCGGTCATGGTCGACGGGTCCCATTCGGGCTCGTGGATGAGGATCACGTATTCGTCGGACATGGGTGTCTCCCTTACGTCGTGCGCGGTGTGCGCTTCTGATGTGAACACCACTACGACGTAAGCTAACCGCCGAAATCGACAGACGGCCAGAAATACTTTTGCCGGTTCAGGCCTCGGTGATGTCGATCTCGTGCATCAGGTCGGCGTCGATCGCGACGCGCACCTTCTCGAGGAGCCCCTCGGGGATGCGCGAGTCGACCGTCAGCACGCTGAGGGCCTTGCCGCCGGCGGACGTGCGGGCGATCTGCATGCCGGCGATGTTGATGGACGCCTCGCCGAACTCGTGGCCGTAGATGGCGACGATGCCGGGGCGGTCGTCGTAGATCATGACGATGAGGTGCTCGGCGATCGGCACCTCGACGTCGTAGCCGTTGATCTCGACGATCTTCTCGATCTGCTTCGTGCCGGTCAGCGTTCCCGAGACCGAGATCTGCGATCCGTCGCTGAGCGCACCGCGCAGCGTGATGAGGTTGCGGTACTCCTCGCTCACCGAGTCGGTGATCAAGCGCACCTCGATGCCGCGCTGCTCGGCGAGCAGCGGCGCGTTCACGTACGACACCGTCTCGCTGACGATGTTGGTGAAGATGCCTTTCAGCGCGGCCAGCTTGAGCACGCTCACGTCGTAGTCGAGCAGTTCGCCGCGAACCTCGACGTCGACGCTGGTGAGCGGGCTGTGCGAGAGACCGGCGAACACCTGGCCGAGCTTCTCGACGAGCGGGATGCCGGGGCGCACGTAGGGGTCGATGACGCCGCCGGCCACATTGACCGCATCCGGAACGAGTTCGCCAGAGAGAGCCAGGCGCACCGACTTGGCGACCGAGACGCCCGCCTTCTCCTGAGCTTCGTCCGTCGAGGCCCCGAGGTGCGGTGTGACGACGACGTTCTCCAGCGCGAGCAGCGGCGAGTCGGTGGGCGGCTCGCTGACGAACACGTCGAGGCCGGCTCCGGCGATCGACTTCGTCGAGAGTGCGCGGTACAGCGCGTCTTCGTCGATCAGTCCACCGCGGGCGACGTTGACGATGAACGCGGTCGACTTCATGAGCGCCAGCTGGTCGTCGCTGATCATGCCCGTCGTCTCCGGCGTCTTCGGCATGTGGATCGTGATGAAGTCGGCTTCGGCGAGCAGTTCGTCGAGCGTCACCAGCTGCACGCCGAGCTGCTGCGCGCGAGCCGACGTGACGTAGGGGTCGTAAGCGATCACCTTGGTGCCGAACGCCTGCAGGCGGGCGGTGATCAACGCGCCGATGCGGCCGAGGCCGATGATGCCGACGGTCTTCTCGTAGAGCTCGACGCCGGTGTACTTCGATCGTTTCCACAGCCCCTGGGCGAGCGCACTGTGCGCGGCGGGGATATGACGGGCAAGGCTCAGGATGTGGCCGACGGTCAGCTCGGCGGCGGAGATGATGTTCGAGGTGGGGGCGTTCACAACCATGACACCGGCGGTGGTCGCCGTCTTGATGTCGACGTTGTCGAGCCCGACACCGGCACGCGCGACGACCCGGAGTTTCGGGGCCGCGGCGATCACCTCCGCGTCGACCTTGGTCGCGGACCGCACGAGGATCGCATCCGCATCCGCCACCGCGGAGAGCAGCGCGGCCCGGTCGGTGCCGTCGACGGAGCGGATCTCGAAGTCCGGCCCGAGGGCGTCGACGGTTGCAGGCGAAAGTTCTTCGGCGATCAGCACGACCGGCTTTGTCACGTGGCAGTTCCTTTGAGTGGGAGCAGGCTTGGGAGGCGAGCGCCACGATCATTGGGGCGCGATCAGCACACACTCTACCGGCTGCCACAGGGTGCCTTTCACCGCGTTACGCCGCGTGGAGCGGCGTCACGCGAGCCCTCCCGATGCAGACTGGAGCGTGTGACCCCCTTCGAGATCGTTCAGCTCATCGTCCGCATCCTGCTCGCGGCGATCTTCATCGGGATGGGCGTCGCGCACTTCCGGCGCGGCCCCCGTCGCACGATGGCGAAGATGATCCCGCCGAGGATGCGCCGGCGAGGCGCACTCCGCCCGGAGGTGCTCGTGGCCATCACCGGCGTGTGCGAGATCGCAGGCGGCATCGGTCTCCTCGTTCCGGCGACGCGGGTGCCGGCTGCCGTGCTGCTGGCGGTGTTCCTGGTCGCGGTGTTCCCGGCGAATGCCTACGCCGCGCGCCACGGGGAGACCTTCGGCCGGCTGGCCACCCCGCTCGTGCCGCGACTCATCGGGCAGCTCGCCCTCATCGCGCTCTGCGTCGTGGCGGCGCTGTAGCGGCGGGTTCGCGGCTCAGCGACCGGGAACGGCGGCGACCGCCTCGCGCACGACGTCGGGCGACGTCACGTCGTAGGAGTCGTCACCGCCGCCGGGACCGCTCGTGGTTCCTGTGACGGAGGCGCGAGCCGAGAGGTGCACGGCATCGACGCCGGTCGCGGCGATGGCCTGGATGTCTTGAACGCGCACTCCCCCGCCCGCCATGACCTGGATGCGACCCGAGGCCTGCGCGGTCAGAGCGGCGAGCATCCCGACGCCGTCGATGCTGCGCGCGGCGCCGCCGGAGCTGAGGATGCGGGTCACGCCGAGCCCGACCAGAGCGTCGAGCGCGCCGAGAGGGTCGGCCACGGCATCCATGGCCCGATGGAAGGTGACCTCGATGCCGTCCGCGGCGTCGACCAAGGCGGCCGTCGCGTCCAGGTCGAGGGTGCCGGCCGGGGTGAGCGCGCCGATGACCACGCCACCGGCGCCGGCAGCGCGGGCCGCGCGCACGTCCGCGACGGTGACATCCAGCTCATCCGGCGTGTAGACGAAACCGCCACCACGGGGACGAACCAGCACCTGCACGAAATCGGGACGGGATGCCGCCCTCGCCTGCTCGACCGCGGCCGCGATCAGCCCGGCAGACGGCGTGAGACCTCCCGTCGCGAGGGCCGCGCACAACTCGATGCGGTCGACGCCCGCGTCGAGCGCGACACGCACGCCCGCGGGATCTTGCACGGCGATCTCGATCTGCACTGCTTCTCCTCCGCTGCTGACGCCTGCCCTACCCCACCCCGGTGACCGTTCGTGCGAAAAGCGCGGTCCGGGAGACCGGAACCGCGCTTTTCACACGAATGGAGCGCGGTAGCTAGCGGGCGACCTCGCCGTCCACGTAGTCGTCGTCGTTCGAGGCGTTCCAGGCGAACAGCTTGCGCAGCTCGCGGCCGGTGGCCTCGATCGGGTGCTGCTCGCCCTTCTTGCGCAGGGCGAGGAACTCAGGCGCGCCCGCATCCTGGTCGGCGATGAAGCGCTCGGCGAACGCGCCGGACTGGATGTCGGCGAGAACGGCCTGCATGTTCTCCTTGACGTGCGGGTCGATGACGCGCGGGCCGGAGACGTAGTCGCCGTACTCGGCCGTGTCGGAGACGCTCCAGCGCTGCTTGGCGATGCCGCCCTCCCACATCAGGTCGACGATGAGCTTCAGCTCGTGGAGCACCTCGAAGTAGGCGACCTGCGGCTGGTAGCCGGCCTCGGTCAGAGTCTCGAAGCCGTACTGCACGAGCTGCGAGACGCCGCCGCAGAGCACGGCCTGCTCACCGAACAGGTCGGTCTCGGTCTCTTCGGTGAAGGTGGTCTTGATGCCGCCGGCGCGCAGGCCGCCGATGCCCTTGGCGTAGCTGAGGACGAGCGGCCAAGCGTTGCCGGTCGCATCCTTCTCGACGGCGACGATCACGGGAACGCCGCGGCCGGCCTCGTACTCGCGGCGCACGGTGTGGCCGGGGCCCTTCGGGGCGACCATGATGACGTCGACGCCCTCGGGTGCCTCGATGTAGCCGAACCGGATATTGAAGCCGTGCCCGAAGACGAGCGCGTTGCCCTCCTCGATGTTCGGCTGGATGTCGTCGGAGTAGAGGTGGCGCTGCACCTGGTCGGGGGCGAGGATGACGATGACGTCAGCCCACTTGGCGGCGTCGGCGGCGCTGAGCACCTGGAACCCGGCCTCCTCGGCCTTGGGCTTCGACTTCGAGCCCTCCTTCAGTCCGATGACGACCTCGACACCGGAGTCGCGAAGGTTCTGCGCGTGCGCGTGCCCCTGCGAGCCGTAACCGATGACGGCGACCTTCTTGCCGTGGATGATCGACAGGTCAGCGTCGTTGTCGTAGTAGATCTCAGCCACTTGATGTATCTCCTTGGTTGTGGGTTCTGGCTTGTACTTCGTCGCCGGGACGGCGAGCTAGTTCTTGAAGACTCGCTCGGTGATCGATTTCGAGCCACGGCCGATCGCGAGGAGGCCCGACTGGGCCATCTCTTTGATCCCGTAAGGCTCGAGCACCTTGAGGAGAGCCTGCGTCTTGCCGCTGTCACCGGTGACCTCGATGACGAGGGCGTCGGTCGCAACGTCGACGACGCGGGCGCGGAAGAGGTTGACCGCCTCGAGCACCTGCGAGCGCGTGGTGTTGTCGACCCGAACCTTGATCAGCAGGTGCTCGCGCTGCACCGACTGCGCGGGATCCAGCTCGACGATCTTGATCACGTTGATCAGCTTGTTGAGCTGTTTGGTGATCTGCTCGAGCGGGAGGTCCTCCACGTTGACCACCACGGTGATCCGCGAGAGGCCCTCGACCTCGCTGGTGCCCACCGCGAGCGACGCGATGTTGAAGCCGCGACGGGCGAAGAGCCCGGCGACACGGGTCAGCAGACCCGGTTTGTCCTCGACGAGGAGGGAAAGGACGTGCGTGCTCATCGGTTACTCCTCCTCGAATGCGGGGCTGTGGTCACGGGCGTACTGCACATAGCTGTTGCTGACGCCTTGCGGCACCATCGGCCACACCATCGCGTCGGCACTCACCACGAAGTCGATCACCACGGGGCGGTCGTTGGTCTCGAGCGCGAGCTTGATGGCCGCATCCACCTCCTCTTCCTTCGTGACGCGGATGCCGAGAGCGCCGTACGCCTCGGCCAGCTTCACGAAGTCGGGCACGCGGATGGTGTCGTGACCGGTGTTCAGGTCGGTGTTGGAGTAGCGACCGTCATAGAAGAGGGTCTGCCACTGGCGCACCATGCCGAGCGACGAGTTGTTGATGATCGCGACCTTGATCGGGATCTTGTTGATCGTGCAGGTCGCGAGCTCCTGATTCGTCATCTGGAAGCATCCGTCGCCGTCGATCGACCAGACCACCCGGTCGGGCTGGGCGACCTTGGCGCCCATCGCGGCGGGTACCGAGTAGCCCATCGTGCCCGCGCCGCCGGAGTTCAGCCAGGAGTTGGGGCGCTCGTACTTGATGAACTGCGCCGCCCACATCTGGTGCTGACCGACGCCGGCGGTGTACACACCCTCCGGACCGGTGAGCTCGCCGATGCGCTGGATGACGTGCTGCGGGGAGAGCAGTCCGTCGGTCGGCTTGGTGAAGCCGAGCGGGAACTCCTCACGCAGCCCGTTCAGATACGTCCACCATTCGACGATGTCGGGCTCGGTGGCCCGCTTCGCCTCCTGGAACGCGGCGGTGAGGTCGACGATGACGTCTTTGGCATCGCCGACGATGGGGACGTCGGCGATCCTGATCTTCGAGATCTCAGCCGGATCGATGTCGACGTGCACGACTTTCGCGTTGGGCGCGAACAACGAGGTGTTGCCCGTGACGCGGTCGTCGAACCGCGCGCCGAGCGAGATGATGAGGTCGGACTCCTGCAGGGCGAGCACGGCGGGGACCGTGCCGTGCATCCCGGGCATGCCCAGGTGCTGCGGATGCGAGTCGGGGAAAGCTCCGCGCGCCATCAGCGTGGTGGTCACCGGAACCCCGGTCGCCTCCGCCAGGCCGAGCAGCTCCTGCGAGGCGCGAGCGCGGATGACACCGCCTCCGACGTACAGGATCGGCTTCTTGGCCTCGACCAGCATCTGCGCGGCGGCGAGGATCTGCTTGCCGTGCGCTTTGGTGATCGGGCGGTAGCCGGGCAGGTCGATCTTCGGCGGCCAGATGAACGGCACGGTGTTCTGCTGTGCGTCCTTCGTGATGTCGACGAGCACGGGCCCCGGACGACCGGTTCCTGCGATGTGGTACGCCGCGGCGATCGTCGACGGGATGTCCGCCGCGTCTTTCACGAGGAACGAGTGCTTCGTGATCGGCATCGTGATACCCACGATGTCGGCCTCCTGGAAGGCGTCGGTGCCCATCAGCGTGGAGAAGACCTGGCCGGTGATGAACACAACCGGCACGGAGTCCATGTGGGCGTCCATGATGGCGGTGACCAGGTTCGTCGCGCCGGGGCCCGACGTGGCCATGGCCACACCGACCTTGCCGCTCGCCGAGGCGTATCCCTCGGCGGCGTGGCCCGCGCCCTGCTCGTGGCGGACCAGGATGTGACGGATCTTGGTGGAGTCCATGATCGCGTCGTAGATGGGGAGGATCGCACCTCCGGGCAGCCCGAAGACGCTTTCGACGCCGAGCTGTTCGAGGGTGCGGACGACGGACTGGGAGCCCGTCAGGAGTTCAGGCGACGCCTTGGACGGCGTCGCGGACGGCAACACGGTAGCTGGTTCCGAGGACATGAATCGGCGAGTCCCTTACGTACGAAACGGATGATGCAGAGAGCGCAAGCTACCCGGTGACCGCGCCTTCCGCAGCGGAATGCACGAGCTTCGAGTACTTTGCGAGAACGCCACGGGTATAGCGCGGAGGCAGTGGCGCCCAACCTTCACGGCGGGCGGTCAGCTCGGACTCGTCGACAAGTAGGTCGAGCGAGCGAGCCGCGATATCGACCCGTATCAGATCACCATCGCGCACGAAGGCGATGGGACCTGCGTCCACCGCTTCGGGTGCTATGTGGCCGATGCAGAGGCCGGTTGTGCCGCCTGAGAATCGTCCGTCTGTCAAGAGTAGTACATCTTTGCCGAGGCCTGCGCCCTTGATGGCCGCGGTGATCGCGAGCATCTCGCGCATTCCGGGGCCGCCCTTCGGGCCCTCGTACCGGATGATCACGACGTCGCCGGCCTTGATGCTTCCCTCGGTGAGCGCATCCATGGCCGCGCGCTCGCGCTCGAACACACGCGCGGGACCCTCGAACACGTCGGCGTCGAACCCGGCGGTCTTCACGACGGCGCCCTCGGGTGCGAAGGTGCCCTTCAGGATGGTGATGCCGCCGGTGGCGTGGATGGGGTCGTCGAGCGAACGCATGACCTCGCCGTCCGGGGCGGGCGGGTTGATCTCGGCGAGGTTCTCGGCGACGGTCTTGCCGGTGACCGTGAGGCAGTCCCCGTGCAGCAGGCCGGCATCCAGCAGCGCCTTCATGACGACGGGGACGCCGCCGTGACGGTCGACGTCGTTCATGACGTACTTTCCGAACGGCTTCAGGTCGCCGATGTGCGGCACCTTGTCACCGATGCGGTTGAAGTCGTCGATCGTGAGGTCGACCTCTGCCTCGTTCGCGATCGCGAGAAGGTGCAGCACCACGTTGGTGGAGCCGCCGAACGCCATCGCGACCGCGATCGCGTTCTCGAAGGCCTTCTTGGTGAGGATGTCCCTGGCGGTGATGCCGAGCTTCAGCAGGTTCACGACGGCCTCGCCCGAACGGTGCGCGAAGTAGTCGCGGCGGCGGTCGGCCGAGGGCGGAGCGGCCGAGCCGGGGAGGCTCATCCCGAGAGCTTCGGCCACGGATGCCATGGTGTTCGCGGTGTACATGCCGCCGCAGGCGCCCTCGCCGGGAGCGATGGCGCACTCGATGCGCTTGAGGTCTTCTTCGCTCATCTTGCCCGCCTTGCAGGCGCCGACCGCCTCGAAGGAGTCGATGATGGTGACGTCTTTCTCGGTGCCGTCCGACAGCTTGACCCAGCCGGGTGCGATCGAACCGGCGTAGAGGAACACCGCGGAGAGGTCGAGCCGGGCGGCGGCCATGAGCATGCCGGGCAACGATTTGTCGCAGCCGGCCAGCAGCACGGTGCCGTCGAGGCGCTCGGCCATCATCACGGTCTCGACCGAGTCGGCGATGACCTCACGCGAGACGAGCGAGAAGTGCATCCCCTCGTGACCCATGGAGATGCCGTCGGAGACGGAGATCGTGCCGAACTGGAGCGGGTAACCGCCCCCGGAGTGGACGCCCTCTTTGGCGCCCTGAGCGAGACGGTCGAGCGACAGGTTGCACGGCGTGATCTCGTTCCACGAGCTCGCGATGCCGATCTGCGGCTTCTCCCAGTCTTCGTCTCCCATTCCGACCGCGCGGAGCATGCCGCGGCTGGTGGTGGCTTCGATTCCGTCGGTGACAACGCGCGATCGCGGTTTCCAATCGATGTCTGGCATGGGACAACTCTAGAACGCCGCGGATGCCGTTCCGTTCATGCGACCGAAGCCGGTGGAGAACCCGCCGCCTCAGACCCTGGCCGCGCGGGCCTCGGCGAGCAGGGTGAGCATCGTCGCGACGGCCCTCTCGTCGGCGACACGGAACTGCGCGGCGGTCTCCCCCGCGCCGACCTTCACGCCGATGTCGCCGGTGCCAGGGCGCAGAACGCGGAACCCGTCTTCGTCGGTGAGGTCGTCGCCGGCGAACAGCACGGCGGTCGCGTCGGTGTACTCGCGCAGGCGCTCGATCCCGTCGCCCTTGTCTGCGCCGCGCACCGAGAACTCGATGATGTCCTTGCCGTCGCGGATCGTGAGGGCGTCGCTGATCGCCGTCGCGGCGGAGGATGCCGCGGTGACGATGTCCTCGCCCGTGCCCGACTCCAGGTTGCGGTAGTGCACCCCGTAGCCGACGGGCTTGGTCTCGAGACGCGTTCCGGGGTTCGCCTCGACGAGCGCGCGCAGCACGTCGCCGAGCCGGGCGAGCTTGTCCTGCTCGTCAACGCTGAGGTCGAGCGAGACGCCGTCGCGCCCGAAGCGCACCTCGACGCCGTGCGATCCGATGAGGAGGGCATCCGCGTCGGCCTCGGTCACGATCTCGAGGCTGGAGAGCGGGCGGCCGGACACGTACGCGATCCAGGTGCTCGGCATCGTCTCGAGGCGCTCGAGCGCCGCCTTGGCCTCGGGCAGCGCCCGGGCCGATTTCGGTGTGTCGACGAACGGTGCGAGCGTGCCGTCGAAGTCGAGGGCCAGCAGCAGCCTGTCGGCGGCTGCGAGAGACGTGATGGCCTCGACGATGGCGAGGGCGGAGTCGAGCGGTGCGGCGGGGGCGGAGTCGGTGGTCATGCTTCTTTCCGAGGTCGGTACGAATGGTGTAACGCGGGGATGCGCGGGGCGCCCGGCAGGGCCGGGTGCGCCCCTAGCGGCGGTTGACGGGCGGGTTCTGCAGCGGGTGGTCGCCGTGCGCACTGCGGGTGAGCGCGTCGAGGAAAGAAGCGGACCACTTGGCCACGTCGTTGGTCAGCACCCGCTTGCGCAGCGCCCGCATCCGGCGCGTGCGTTCGCGTTTCGGCATCGCCACCGCCTGCAGGATGGTCTCCTTCAGCCCCTCGATGTCGTGCGGGTTGATGAGAAGGGCCTGCCGCAGCTCGTCGCTCGCGCCGGCGAACTCGCTCAGCACGAGCACACCGTCGTCGTCGACGCGCGTGGCGACGTACTCCTTCGCGACCAGGTTCATGCCGTCTCGGAGTGCGGTCACGAGCATGACGTCGGCGGCAAGGTACAGGGCCACCATCTCCTCGCGCGGGTAGCCGTGGTGCAGGTAGGAGACGGCCGTGTGACCCAGGGTCGCGTAGTCGCCGTTGATGCGGCCGACGGTCAGTTCGATCTCGTCGCGCAGCTGCCGGTACGTCTCGACGCGCTCACGGCTGGGGCTCGCGACCTGGATGAGCGCCACATCCTCCACCGAGATGTCGCCTTCGGCGAGCAGCTCACCGAACGCCTTCAGCCGGTGGCCGATGCCCTTCGTGTAGTCGAGCCGGTCGACGCCCAGCATGATCGTGCCGGGGTTGCCCAGCTCTTCGCGGATCTGTTTCGCCCGCTCCTGGATCTCGGGGCGGCGCGCCATCGACTGGTACTGCTCGGCATCGATGGAGATCGGGAACTGCCGCGCGAGAACGGTGCGCACCAGGCCGCCGTGACGGTTGGTGGTGACGTGCCGGTGCGAGCCTGCCTCGGGATCGTCTGTGTCGATCGGCACCTCGATGATGGGGCCGCGCGTCTCGTAGCCCTTGAGACGGCGCACAGCGCGAGAGAAGTTGCCCGCATCCGCGACCCGCTGGAAACCGATGACATCGGCGCCGAGCAGTCCGTCGATGATCTGGCGGCGCCACGGGAGCTGCGAATAGATGCCGTACGGCGGGAAAGGGATGTGGTTGAAGAAGCCGATCACGAGGTCGGGCCGCACCGCACGGAGCATGGCGGGCACCAGTTGCAGCTGGTAGTCGTGCACCCAGACCACGGCGCCTTTCGCCGAGGTGGCGGCTGCCGCATCCGCGAACCGCTGGTTCACTTTCACGTACGAATCCCACCACTCGCGGTGGAAGCTGGGCGGGGCGATCACGTCGTGGTAGAGCGGCCAGAGCGTGTCGTTCGAGAAGCCCTCGTAGTACTCCTGCAGCTCCTGCTCGCTGAGACGCACAGGATGGATGTTGATGCCGTCGGCCTCGAACGGCTCGATGTCCTCATCGGCGACGCCTGCCCAGCCGATCCAGACCCCGTCTTCGGCGCGCATCACCGGTTCGAGCGCCGCGACCAGACCGCCGGGAGACGGCCGCCACGTCGCGTTCCCGTCGTCGTCGGTGACGCGGTCGACGGGCAGCCGGTTCGATACGATCACCAGTTCGTACGTGTCGCCTTCGTCGGTGTGGCCAGTGGTCTCGGTGGGGTGCGGATGTGCTGAAATGGTTGGTCCAATCCCTCGCGCGCTGCGGGTTTTCACGCTTCTTCCAGGGTACCAGCGTGGTTCAAGGGGTCACGGGGCACCGTTCTCCGGGCGGTAACGCCTCGTTCAGCCGGTGGAGCTACCGTGAGCGCGATGATGCGAATCGGAATGAGCACGTCCTGCGTCTACCCGCTGCCGACGGAGCACGCGTTCCGGCTCGCGCAGCAGGTGGGGTTCGACGGCGTGGAGGTGATGGTCACCCGAGACGAGGCGACCCAGTCCGCTGCCGTGCTCCTCGACCTGTCCGAACGGTATTCGATGCCGATCCTCTCGATCCACGCACCGGTGCTGCTGCTCACGCACTTCGTGTGGGGGCGGGATCCCCGGGTGAAGCTGGAGCGCGCCGCCGAGCTCGCCGGAGCGGTCGGCGCCTCGACGGTGGTCGTGCATCCCCCGTTCCGCTGGCAATCGGGCTACGCCGAGGGCTTCGTGGCGATCGTGCGCCAGATCGCGCAGTCGAGCGGCGTCGAGATCGCCGTGGAGAACATGTTCCCGTGGAAGATCGGCGGCCGCGCGCTCGCCGCGTACTCGCCCGGCTGGAACCCGGCGGAGTGGGACACCGACGCCGTCACCCTGGACTTCTCCCACGCGGCCCTCAGCGGCCTGGACTCGTTTCAGCTCGCGACCTCGCTCGGCGACCGCCTGCGCCACGTGCACCTGTGCGACGGTTCAGGCGCACTCGACGATGGACGCATCTTCGACGAGCATCTGCTGCCGGGCCACGGCGGACAGCCTGTCGCCGAGGTGCTTCGGATGCTCGACGCGGCGGGATGGTCGGGCGACGTCGTCGCGGAGATCAACACGCGGAAGGCCCGCACGGAGGAGGAGCGGGTCGCGATGCTCGCCGAGACGTTGGCTTTCGCGGTGCAGGAGAGATCGGCCGGCACGCCGGCGAATCATCCGGACTGACGGTCATTTTCGCGCGGGGCGCGGAAGACTCCGGCCGGACGGAGGGTCAGTCGACGGCGGTGCCGAGGCGGCGGATGAGCTCGCGGGAGTACTCCTTGTAGCCCGCCGCGGTCGGGTGGAAGGCCGTGTAGCCGGTCGTGTTGACCCAGGGCTTCTTCGTGCCGATGCCGTGTCCGTCGAAATCGACGTCGACGAACGTGATCGGCATCCCCTGGGCGCGCTCGGCGTCGACGGCGTCTCTGATGACCTCGTTCAGTCCGATCGTCGCGGCGTTGATCGCGGCAGCGACACCGAAGTCGGAGGCCGTCGGATCGGAGGCGTCGTAGAGGAGGGCGTAGCCGGTCACGACGATGCGCGCGTTCGGCGCAGCCTTCGCGATGGCGGTGTACACGCTGTCGAGCCGGTCGGGCAGCACGTTCAGCAGGCTGAGCGCCGACGACAGCTCGTTGCGGCACGGCACCGACTTTCCGGCGGCGCAGTCGGCCGCGATGGTGGCGACACCGAGGTCGTTGCCGCCGACGCTCACCGTGACCAGGTCGGTCTTCTCGTCGAGCGGCGGGAGTTGCCGCTTCAGCAGATCGGCGGTGGTGGCGCCGCTGCAGGCCGCATTGGTGACGAGGTCGATGCCGGCGGCCGCGGCGAACACATCCGGATACGCGTTGTCGCTCATCACGCAGCGCCCCGCCTCTTTCCCGCCACCCATGCCGGCGGCGAACGAGTCGCCGAGCGCGACGTACCGGGTGGCCGTGGTGAGTGGCCGACGAGGAAAGGGGTCCACGGTCGGCGTGGGAGTCGGCGTCGCCTGGGCTGTGGAGACCGCACGGGTGGCGCCGGAGTCGTTCGAGGACGCCGACCAGGCGATGGCGCCGATACCGGCGAGCGCGCCGACAGCGACGACGGCGACGATGGGGATCAGGATTGTTCTGCGTCGCATCCGTGCAACGTTACCGGCGCATCCTTGAGACCCGCTCGAAATCGCGCGCCCGGCCGACTCAGATGGGTTCGGTGAGCGCCAGGAGGATCGCGGGCACGCTGGAGGAGAGGCGTTCCGAGAACTTGCGCTCGTCGCCCGAGAGCAGCGCCCGCGCCTCGGCGTTCGCGCACAGTTCGGCGATAACCCGCACAGCCTCCTCCGAGTCGATGGTGAAGCGACGGGATGCGGAGGCCAAGGCCGCCACGACGATCTCGGTGAGCTCGCGGAAGAAGCCGTCTTGATACTCGAGAAAACCGCCGGCGATCTGCGGGTCGCGCATGGCGAGCAAGAGGAACTCCGATTGCACGAGCCACCAGCGGCGGTCGTCCGACTGCAGTTCGAGCACCTTGGTGATGATCTCGACGACGTCGTCGTCTTCGATCCCTTTGCCGTCGCCCACGAGCGGGGTGAGGAACTGCGCGACACCGGCGTTCAGCTGCTCGATCCGCATCGCCTTCTCACGCTCCATGAGAGCGAAGAACAGTTCTTCCTTACTTGAGAAGTTCGAGTAGAAGGCGCCGCGAGTGAAGCCGGCGGCCTCGGTGATCATCTCCACGCTCGCTGCGTGCACCCCGTGCTCGGCGAAGATCTCGAACGCCGCGTCGAGCAGGCGTGAGCGCGTCTTCTGACGCCGTGCCGACTCGGTCGGGGCGTCTTCCCTGAGAACTGACGTGTCCAAGCTGAAACCTTCCTGAATCGGACTCGCATACACCAGTGTATTCGATACATTCGAGTATCGGATACGACGGTGTATCGAACCTTTCTTGCGCTGTGTACCACCCGATATGTAGGAGAACGCGTGTCCTCGATTCTGTATTCGATCGGCCGCTGGGCTTTTCGTGCCCGCAAGCTGGTCGTCTCCCTCTGGATCGTGCTGCTCGTCGCCCTCGGCGGTGGGGCCGCCCTGCTGAACCAGGGAACGGACAACAGTTTCAGCATCCCGGGAACCGAATCGCAAGAGGCCCTCGACACGCTCAGCCGAACTTTCCCGCAGGTCAGCGGCACCTCCGCCCAGATCGTCGTGGTGGCCCCGAAGGGCGACACCGTCCGTGAGCCGGACATCGAGCAACCCGTCAAGGATGCCGTCGCCGATCTCGAGAAGCTCGACGGCGTCTCCGGCGTGACCTCCCCCTACGACGACGGGGTCAAGGGATCGATCTCCGACGACGCCTCGACCGCCATCGTCACCGTACAGCTCGAAGGTCAGTTGACGACAGTGCCGGCCGAGACGAAGACCGCGCTGAAGGATGCGGGCGACGCCCTCGGCACGCAGCTTCCGCAAGAGTCCCAGGTCGCCGTGGGCGGGGCACTGTTCTCGCAGAGCCTGCCCGCCCTGAGCGTCACCGAGCTGCTCGGCGTCGGCATCGCGCTCGTGGTGCTCATCCTGACGTTCGGATCGTTCATCGCCGCGGGGATGCCGCTGCTGACCGCGCTGCTCGGAGTCGGCCTCTCGATCGCGTTGATCTTCATCGCGACGCTGTTCGGCCCGATCTCCTCGACGACGCCCCTGCTCGCACTCATGCTCGGGCTCGCCGTCGGCATCGACTACTCACTGTTCATCATCTCCCGGCATCAGAGCCAGCTGAAGGCCGGGGTCTCGCCGGAGGAGTCGACCGCGCGGTCGGTCGCGACGGCGGGCTCCGCCGTGCTCTTCGCCGGGATCACCGTGATCATCGCGCTCGTCGGGCTGTCTGTGGCGAACATCCCCTTCCTCACCACGATGGGCATCGCGGCCTCCGTGGCGGTCGCCATCGCCGTACTGATCTCCCTCACCCTCACTCCCGCGCTCCTGGGCTTCGCGGGTGCGCGCATCACGCCGGGCCGACGCGCCCTGAAGCGCGCCGCGAAGCGCGCAGCCCGCAAGGCAGCCACCGACGCCGACCCAGCGGACGGCGGGGACGCCGTGACCGGCGAGGCGGTCGCGTCCGCCGCATCCGCCGCATCCGCCGCCCCGAGCCTCGCGCACGCGGCGAAGGCCGACGTGCCACCGGGGTTCTTCCGGGGCTGGGTGCGTGCGGTCACGCGCTTCCCCGTCGTCACCATCGTGGCCGTCGTCGCCCTGCTCGGCATCGCGTCCATCCCGGCGGCACAGCTCCGGCTCGCGCTGCCCGACGCCGGCTCCCACGCGGTCGACGACCCGGCGCGCATCACCTACGACCTGATCTCCGAACACTTCGGCCCGGGATACAACGGCCCGCTGATCGTGACCGGCTCGATCATCTCGAGCACCGACCCTGTCGGGCTGATGACCAAGATCAGTGACGAGATCGCCGACCTGCCGGGGGTCGCCGGGGTTCCGCTCGCCACGCCGAACAAGAGCGCAGACACCGGGATCGTGCAGGTGATCCCAACCACCGGCCCCGATTCGGAGAAGACCGCCGACCTCGTGGCCGCGATCCGCGGGCTGCACCAGCACTTCGTCGACGAATACGGCGTCGACCTGAAGGTGACCGGAACGACGGCCGCCCAGATCGACGTCTCGAACCGGCTCGGAGGCGCCCTGCTGCCGTTCGGCATCCTGGTGGTCGGCCTGTCGCTGGTGCTGCTGACGATGGTGTTCCGCTCGATCGCGGTGCCCATCAAGGCGGCGCTCGGCTATCTGCTGTCGGTGGGCGCCGCTTTCGGGGCCGTCACCGTCGTGTTCGAGTGGGGCTGGCTCGGAGATGCGCTCAACGTCGCCAAGGAGGGCCCGGTGATCAGCTTCATGCCGATCATCCTGATGGGCGTGCTCTTCGGCCTGGCGATGGACTACGAGGTGTTCCTCGTCAGCCGCATCCGCGAGGACTACGTGCACGGCGGCAACGCCCGGCGCGCGGTGCAGAGCGGATTCGTCGGATCGGCGAAGGTGGTGACGGCCGCGGCCATCATCATGATCTCCGTCTTCGCGGCCTTCGTTCCCGAAGGCGACACGTCGATCAAGCCGATCGCCCTCGGCCTCGCCGTCGGCGTGTTCGTCGACGCGTTCATCGTTCGCATGACACTCGTGCCTGCCGTGCTGCAGTTGCTCGGCGAGAAGGCGTGGTGGATGCCGCGCTGGCTCGACCGCATCCTGCCATCGTTCGACGTCGAGGGCGAGGGCCTGCAGAAGGAGCTCGAGCTCGCCGAGTGGCCCGAGCCCGGCGGCCGCGTCATCGCCGCGGCCGAGGGGCTCGGAGTAGTTGCGGGCAAGCGCAGCCTCTTCTCCGACGTGTCGTTCCGGCTCTCCGACGGGGATGTGCTCGTGGTGCACGGTGGCGACCGAACCGCCGGCGCGGCACTGCTCATGGCGATGACCGGGCGAACGAAGCCCGACGCCGGACTGCTCAAGGTCGCGGGCTACGTGCTGCCCACCCGGAGCGGCGCCGTGCGCGCGCGCACCGCCGTGGTGCGGCTCGCCACGTCGGAGACGCCGGTCGAGGATGTGCGCCGCGCCCTCCTCGGCGACCCGCAGGTGCTCGCACTCGACGCCGTCGACACCGTCACCGACCCTGTGGAACGGCGGCGCATCCGCTACGAACTGGCCGATGCGATCGGTCGTGCGCACGCCGACGATCGCCCTTTCGCCTTCGCCCTCAGTTGCGTCGAGCCCGACGGCCTCGACGACATCCTGCCCGACGGCGTGGAGCCGAGCTCCGTGCTTCTCGGCGGCCGAACACCCGCCGCTCCCGCCCCCGCCCACCGCTCCCCCGAAAAGGTCTCCGCCTGATGTCCACCTCCCCCTCCCCCCTGCGTCGCCCGCGCTCGCTGTTCTCGCTGGAGCGGATGCGGTCGGACAAGCGCGTGACCTGGCTCACGGTGGTGGGCATCCTGCTCGTTCCTCTGGTGATCGGCGGGCTTCTCGTCTGGGCCCTGTGGAACCCGACCGAGCGTCTCGGCGACGTCAAGGCGGCCGTGGTCAACCTCGACCAACCCGTGGAGGTCGACGGCCAGACGGTGCCGCTCGGGCGCCAGCTCTCCGCCGGTCTGCTCGACAGCGAGAAGGACAACTTCAGCTGGGTGCTCACCGACCAGAAGGATGCCGCGAGCGGCCTCACCGACGGCTCCTACGTGGCCGTCGTCACCATTCCAGCGGGATTCTCGAAAGCCGCGACCTCGCCCGCCGGCGACGCGGCCGACGCCACGCAGGCGACGATCGACGTGCAGACGAGCGCGGCCTCGAAACTCGTGGACCCCTCGATCAGCCAAGCGGTCACCAGCACGGCGACGTCAGTGCTGAACAAGCAGCTCACGTCGACCTATCTCGAGAACGTGTACGTGGGCTTCAACACGCTGCACGACCAGATCTCGAAGGCCGCCTCCGGCGCCTCGCAGCTCTCCAGCGGTGCGAGTCAGCTCGCCGGCGGCACACACCAGCTCGCCGACGCGAGCGGCCAACTGGCGACCGGTGCAGACCAGCTGTCCGCCGGCGTCTCGCAGCTCTCGACGGGCACCTCGTCGCTCGCGGGCGGGTTCGGCACCCTGGCGGACAAGACATCGGAGTTCGCGAACGGTCTCTCGCAGCTCAGCACGCAGGGCGTCGCGCCGCTCGCGTCAGGAGCCGGCGGCGTCTCGCAGGGGGTCACGCTCGCTGCCCAATCGGCGAAGGCGGCGCTCAGCGAGTGCGTGACGGCCCACGGTGAGACCGATCCCGCTTGCGTCGCGATCGCCAAAACGGTCGGGATCATGACGACGAGCCCCGGCCAGGGGCAGCCCGATCTCGTCACCGGCGCCGGTCAGCTCGCTGCCGGCACGAAGACCGTCGCCGACTCGACCGCCCAGTTGGCGGCGGGCGGCCAGCAGCTCGCCGGCGGGATATCCCAGTCCGCCTCCGGCGCTCGACAACTCGCCTCCGGCGCAGCGCAGTCGGCCACGGGAGCCGCTCAATACTCGGCAGGGGTGCGCCAGTTCGCCGACGGCGTTCCCGCGCTCGCGACGGGCGCCGACCAGACGGCCGCGGGCGCCGCGTCCCTCTCCTCCGGGCTCGCGCAGGCGGTGAAGCAACTCCCGAGCTACTCGGAGAGCGACCGCAAGAACCTCGCATCCGTCGCGTCCGAGCCGGTCAAGCAGGATGCCGCGGCCGCGAGCGGATTCGGCGAGACGAGCATCCCCCTGTTCGCGGCCGTCGCCCTGTGGCTCGGCGCGCTCGCCACCTTCCTCGTGCTGCAGGCGGTCTCACGACGATCGATGCTCACCACGCGCGCCTCCGGGAGGATCGCGTGGGACGGCTTCATCCCTGCGGCGGTCGTCGGCGCACTGCAAGGCGTGCTGGTGGCCGGGATCATGCAGTTCGCGCTCTCCCTCGACGCCGGACACTGGTTCGGCTTCGCCGGAGTCGCCGCGCTGGCCGGTGTCGCCTTCGCCGCCGTGAACCACGGCCTCGTGGCGCTCCTCGGCGGCGTCGGACGGTTCATTTCGATGCTCGTCGTCGTGATCACCCTGGCCTCGGGGATCGTCTCGACGGTTCCCGGCTTCTTCGACAGCGTGATGGCCTGGCTGCCGACGTCCACAGCGATCGTTGCTTTCCGCGGCGTCGTCGAGTCGACGGACGGGGTCTGGCGCGGGATCGGCGGCCTCCTGCTCTGGGCGGCGTTCGGCTTCGCGCTCGCCCTCATCGCTGTGGCGCGCAAACGCATCGTGAGGGTCTCGCAGCTGCTCCCGGCGGAGTAGCTTCCTGCTCCCGAGTCAGGCGAGCGTCAGGGAGAGAGCGAGGGTGGCGAGAACGACCGTGACGGGTGCGACGACCAGTCCGAGGAGCATGTAGCGGCGCCACGACATCGGCACGTCGAGGGCGGTCAGACGCTGATGCCACAGCAGCGTCGCCAACGACGCCCACGGCGTGATCAAGGGGCCGACGTTGACACCGATCAGGAGCGCGACCAGGCGAACGGGCGAGTCGGCGACGGGCTCGAGCGCGAGGTAGGCGGGGAGATTGTCGATGGCGTTCGCCCCGACCATGCCGGTGCCGGCGAGCCTCAGCAGGTCGAGCGGCGACTCACCTGAGCCGGACACGGTCGCGAGCACGGTCGCCAGGCCCACCGCGTGCAGCGCCTCGATGAACAGGAACAGCCCCGAGGCCAGCACGACGAGCTGCCAGGGCAGCATCCCGAACGTCAGCACCGACGGCCGGCGCACGGCGAACAACACCACGAGAACGATCGCGGCGGCGCTCGCCGGCAACCACACCGGCAGGCCGGAGACGAGGGCGGGCAGCAGCGCGATCACGACGGCGGCGCTGCACCAGAAGAGCACGTCGTCCTCGATGGGGTCGCGCGCCTCCGGGGTGTACCGCTGCGTCAGCGATGTGCGGAAGATCAGGAACACGGCGACGGCCGGCACCACGATCGCGACGGCGGCGGGCGCAGCCGTCATCGCGGCGAACTCCAGCGGAGTCGGCGATCCCATCGCGTGCTGCGCCAGAAGGTTGGTGAGGTTCGACACGGGCAGCAGCAGGGATGCCGTGTTGGCCAGCCACACCGTCGTCAGTGCGAAGGGCAGCGGGCTCAGGCCGACGTGGCGGGCGAGAACGACGACGACCGGCGTGAGCAGAACGGCGGTGGTGTCCAGCGAGAGAAAGATGGTACTCACCGTCGCCACGATCACGACGAGGAGCCAGAGCAGCCAGGCGCGCCCGCGCCCCCAGCGCGCCGTCTGCTGGGCGAGCACGGTGAAGAGCCCGGCCTCGGCGGCGAGCTCGGTGACCACCGTGACGGCGACCACGAAGAGCAGGATGGGCCACACCCTGTCCCACAGCACCAGGGCATCCGACACCGGAAGAATGCCGGTCACGACGGCGATGCCGCCGAGAAGCAGGAGGCCGGCGCCGATCAGCGCTGTTCTCATCCTCATCCTCTCTCTGTTGCCGGTCTCCCCGGTGGCTGGATCGACCCTATCCCGGGGCGTACTGTTCGGAACGCGCGCGGTAGCGTTGCATGCGGAGCGAAAGGACGCGAATGCGCAAGTTCATCTTCAACGGCGCTGTGATCAGTGCGGCGGTCGGCCTGTGGTCCACCATCCAGTCGAGCCGGAGCGGCCAACGCGATTGGCGAATCGTGCTGATGTGGGTGAATGCGGGCATCGCACTCGCGATCGCGGTCGGAACAGTGCTCCAAGAGTCGAAAGAAGCTCAAATCAACGAGAAATCGCGCTGATCACGCGGCGTGTCCGCCGTTCTCCTGGCCGGATGTCGACCACACTTGTATTCACAAGGGTGGTAACAACCTGGAAGGGGTTGCACGATGTTTGGTCGCAGGCGGCACGCCGCCGCGGTTCCGGCGGCTCCGGTTCCGCAATTGAGCGAGGCGCAGATCCTCGACGTGGTGCACGAGAAGGTCGCCGAACTGATCGGCGAGCGCGGCGAATGGACTGTGTCCCGCCGCTCCCAAGACGACACCGACACGATCTTCCATTCCGTGCTGGCCCAGTCCGTCTCCCTGAGCATCACCACCGCTCTGCTCGAGGCCAAGCGCCGCATCGAAGCGGGAGAGCTCGCCGAGTCGAGCGAACGCGAGCCGCTTCACGCGGCGGCCGTCGCCGAGCCGGCTGACGCCGCATCCGCGGAGCCGGTGCTCGACGCCGAGGTCACCGCACCTGAAGCCGACAGCGAAACCGTGCAGGAGCCCGCCGCATTCGGCTGGGAGCCCGCACCGATCACCGTCTGGACAGACCTGCGCAAGCCTGTCACCGGCGAGATCCCCGCGATCGCGCAGCGCACGCCCGCTCAGCGCACAGCCGCCTAACCGAGCGCCTTCCAGGATGCGGGGCCGCTCGAGCCCGCCCGGTAGGTCTGCAACGGAACCTCGTCTTTCGCCCACGCGGTGACGACGGGAGCCACGATGCGCCAGCACTCCTCCGCCGTGTCTCCGCGCACCGACAGCGATGGGTCACCGTCGAGGATCCCCTCGAGCACCTCGCCGTAGGCCAGGAGCTGCCCCGGCCCGAAGTCGACGGAGAGCTCGGCGCGTTCGATCTCGAACGGGTCGCCCGGGCCGTTGATGTTCAGTTCGAGCGACATCTCGTCGGGCGCCAGCATGATGCGCAGCTTGGTCGGCTCCGACGCGCCTTTGAGACCGGTCGGGATGTGCTGGGCCGGCTTGAACGTGACCACGATCTCGCGATGACGCTCCCCCAGCGCCTTGCCGGAACGGAGGGTGAACGGCACGCCCGCCCAGCGCCAGGTGTCCACCTCGAACGTCACCTCGGCGAGCGTCTCGGTCTTGCGCGCCGAGTCCACGCCCTTCTCGCCGACGTAAGAGGGCAGCTGACGGCCGTCGATGGTGCCCGCACTGTAGCGGGCACGACGGCTCGAGGTGGTCGGGTCGTCGCCGAAGACGCGCGTAGCGCGGAGAACCGCACCCTTCGCATCCCGGAGATCTTGCGCGTCGAGCGTCGACGGCGGCTCCATGGCCAGCACAGCGAGCACCTGAAGCAGATGCGACTGGATCATGTCGACCATCGCGCCGGCCTTGTCGTAGTAGCGCGCGCGGTCTTCGAGCCCGAGCGTCTCGTCGTAGATGACGTCGACGCGGTCGATGTGCTGCGAACTCCACAGGGGCTCGAAGATGCGATTCGCGAAACGCATTCCCAGCAGGTTGTACACGGTGGAGCGACCGAGGAAGTGGTCGACCCGGTGGATCTGGTCTTCGGGCACCAGCTTCGCGAGCGTCTTGTTGAGCGCGACCGCGCTGCGGCGGTCGGTGCCGAACGGCTTCTCGAGGGCCAGCGCCGTGCCCTCCGGCAGGTCGACCTTCTCGAGGGCTTCGCAGGCGAGGGCCGCGACGGCAGGCGGGAGCGCGAAGTAGAGGGCGGGAACGCCCGTGCAGGCCGCGAAGATCCTCGTCAGATCCTCCGGCTTCGTGACGTCGGCCGACAGGTACACGCTGTCTTTCAGCGCGTTCTCGACGGCCGGGCCGCCGCAGTCCATGGTCTTGAAGGCGGCTCGCACCACGGAGCGCCAGTGCGCATCCGTCCACTCCTCACTTCCCGAACCGATGAGTTGGATGCGTCGATCGGGATGATTCGTGAGCAACTGACCGAGAGCGGGAAGGAGAAGTCGCGACGAAAGATCACCGCTTGCTCCGAGAATCACGAGAGTGGCCACAGGCTGCGTCATGCCATCCACAGTACGGCCATACTGGAGAGCATGTCGTTACCGATAGAGGATTATGCCCTGATCAGTGACTGCTTCACCGGGGCACTCGTCGGCAAGGACGGCAGCATCGATTGGCTGTGCGTTCCGCGCTACGACTCGCAATCGCTGTTCGGAGCCCTTCTCGGCACCGAGGAGCACGGCCGCTGGCTCTTGGCGCCCGACGACGCGACGGCGACCTCCACCCGGCGCTACGAGGGCGACACCATGATCCTCGTGACCCGGTGGACGACGGCCGACGGCGAGGTCGACGTGATCGACGCGATGCCGATGAGCGACGGGCGGGCCGACGTGGTGCGTCGGGTACGCGGTGTGCGCGGCACGGTTCGGATGCGGCAGGATCTCCGGCTCCGGTTCGGCTACGCGACCGCCATCCCGTGGGTGCGCAAAGACCACTCGGAGCATCCCCCGGCACTGATCGCGGTGGCCGGTCCCGACGCGATCGTGGTGCGCGGTGCCGCGCTCCACCCGACCGACCACAGCCACGCGGGCGTGTTCGACATCGAAGCGGGAGAGACGGTCGACCTCAGCCTCACCTGGTTCCGATCGCACCGCGACACCCCGGCTCCCCCGGATGTGGAGGCGGCTCTGGCCCAGACGCGCGAGTGGTGGACGACCTGGGCCGAAGGCGGCGAACACGAGGGCCCGTATCGGGAGGCCGTGGTGCGGTCACTGCTCATCCTTCGCGCCCTTACGCACCTGCAGACCGGCGGGATCGTCGCAGCGGCGACCACCTCGCTTCCCGAGAATTTCGGCGGCGAACGCAACTGGGACTACCGCTACGTGTGGCTGCGGGATGCCTCGCTCACCATCTCGGTGCTGCTCGCCCACGGCTACAACGACTACGTCGACCACTGGCGCAGCTGGCTGTTGCGCGCGGTGGCGGGCGACCCCGCCGACGTTCAGATCATGTACGGACTCTCCGGCGAACGCGACCTCGACGAGCGCACCATCGCGAGTCTGCCGGGCTACCAGGGCGCCTCTCCGGTGCGCGTCGGCAACGACGCGTCGAACCAGTTCCAGGCCGACGTGATCGGCGAGGTGATGCTCGCTCTCGCGCACGGCAGGCTCAACGGCGTGGAGGAGACCCGCTTCTCCTGGGCTCTCCAGCGTGCTCTGATGGGCTACCTCGAAGAGCACTGGCGTGAGCCCGATCACGGCATCTGGGAGATCAGAGGCGAGCCGAAGTACTTCACCCACTCGCGCGCACTGGTCTGGGCGGCCTTCGACCGAGCCGTGAAGGCGGTCGAAGAGCACGGTCTCGAGGGCCCGGTGGAGCGGTGGCGGATGCTGCGCGACGAGGTGCGCGCCGACGTCGAGGCGAACGGATTCGACCCGGAGCGCAACAGCTACGTGCAGTCCTTCCACAGCCAGGAGGTCGACGCGTCGCTGCTTCAGCTCGCACAGGTCGGCTACTGCGACTGGCAGGACCCGCGGATGCTGGGAACCGTCGCCGCCATCGAGAAGGACCTGCTGCGGGACGGGCTCCTGTTGCGCTATCGAACGGAGGCCGGGGTCGACGGGCTGCCGCCGGGCGAGCATCCGTTTCTCGCCTGCTCCTTCTGGCTGGTCGAACAGTACGCCCACTCGAATCGGCAGGAGGATGCGAAGAAGCTGATGGATCGGCTCCTCGCTCTCGCGAACGACGTGGGCATGCTCTCGGAGGAATACGACGTCGCCGGCCTCTCCCAGGCAGGGAACACGCCGCAGGCGCTCACCCACCTGACCCTGGTGCGGGCCGCCGACGCCATCGGCGGAGCGGAAGGGGTGCGATGACCGCGATGACAGCGACGGCGGCGGAGCCCAGCTGGCACCGCAAGCCGGCTTCCCGCGGCGCACGCATCGCCCGGGCGATCGTTGCCTGGGTCGCGGCCGCGCTCGTGCTCGTCATCGTCGGCTTCCTGGTCTGGGCGAACACGTACATGGAGGCCGAGCGCGCACCGCTCGACTCGGTGTGGGCAGACCCTGCGGTGTCCATCTCGGACCGCGGTGACTCGGTGGTGCTTGCACCCACCGGCGAGGCGTCAGGAGTCGGCCTCGTCTTCGTTCCCGGAGCGAGGGTCGATGCTTACGCCTACCTGTACAAGCTGTCGGGCGTCGTCGCCGCAGCAGGCGTGACGGTGGTCGTGACGAAGCCCATCCTCAATCTCGCGTTCTTCGATCAGCGCCCCCTCTCGACGTTCACGAGCCAGGCCCCGGCTGTCACCGACTGGTACGTCGGCGGCCACTCGCTCGGCGGGGTGAGGGCCTGCCAGTATGCGACCGACCCCGCGGTGAAAGGCCTGGTGCTGTTGGGCAGCTACTGCGCGAACGATCTCTCCACCACCGACCTCGCCGTGATCAGTCTGTCCGGCAGCGAAGACGGCCTCAGCACGCCTCAGAAGGTCTCGGATGCGCGCCACCTGCTGCCGGCGGATGCGACGATGACGGAGATCGCCGGGGCGAACCACGCGCGATTCGGCGACTACGGACCGCAGCCGGGCGACGGAACGGCCACGATCGGCACGAGCAGGATGCGCGACGAGGTCACCGCCGGTCTCAGTGGGTTCTGGGGCGGCGATGACTGACGCCCGTCCACTGGAAGACACGATTCTCGACGAGAGGATCGAGCTCGGCGTGCCCTGGGTAACGATCGTCTGGAACGACCCGGTGAACCTCATGTCGTATGTCACCTACGTGTTCGAGACGTACTTCGGATACCCGACCCATGAGGCGGAGCGGCTGATGCTCATGGTGCACGAGGATGGGCGGGCCGCGGTCGCCACCGGAACCCGCGAGGAGATGGAGCGCCACGTGGAGGCCATGCACGGCTACGGGCTCTGGGCGACGCTGACGAAGGCCGACGCGTGAGGGACTTCCGGCGCGAACGCGACGGCGCCGTCTGCGCGACCTTCGCAGCGGAGGAGGTCGAGATCATCGTGCAGCTCGCCGGCGAGAGCGCGGCCCTGGCCGACACGGCCCGCCGAGGAGCGGAACCCCGGAGCGACCCTGCCCTCATCCGTCTCCTGCCGGACGCCTACCCGGGGGACGCCGCCGCCTCGGCGGAGTTCCGGCGGTTCACCACCGACGGCCTCGCGGGACGCAAAGCGGAGAACGCCCGCACCGTGATCGCAACCCTCGCCACGCCGGGAGCCGGCGAGGTCGAGGTGCGGCTCGACGACGGCGCCTCGACGGCCTGGCTGCAGGCGATCACCGACATCCGTCTGGTGATCGCCGCACGGCTCGGCATCGTGCAAGACGGCGACGATGGCGACATCCATGATGAGCAGACGGCTCTGCTGCGCGCCGTCTACGACTGGCTCGCCTACGTTCAGGACTCGCTGGTGGGCGCGCTGCGTCGATAGCGATGCCGGTGGCGATGTCGGCGCCCGGGCGTACTTTGGGCGGCATGACAACGCTGGAGAACCGACCCAACACCGCGCTCCTGGTCATCGACGTGCAGAACGACGTCGTTCGAGGAGCCTACGAACGCGACACCGTCGTCGCCAACGTCGCAACGCTGGTCGACCGGGCGAGGGCAGAGAGCGTCCCTGTCGTCTGGGTGCAGCATTCCGACGACAACATCGTGCTCGGCAGCGAGGGCTGGGAGATCGTGCCCGAACTGAGCCGCAGCGACACAGAGTCGGTCGTGCAGAAGAACTACGGCGACGCCTTCGAGGCCACCGACCTTGAGACGGTGCTGTCAGGGCTGGGCGTCGGGCGACTGATCGTCGCCGGCGCTCAGACCGACGAGTGCATCCGGTCGACCCTGCACGGGGCGTTCACGCGCGGCTACGATGCCACCCTGGTCGGCGACGCCCACACCACCGAAGATCTCAGCGAGTGGGGTGCGCCGACCCCCGACCTGGTGATCGCCCACACCAACCTCTACTGGGACAACCACACCGCGCCCGGCCGCACAGCTTCGACGGTGTCGACCAGCGACGTCGACTTCGCCGGCTGAACGGCACTCGCAGGAACTGCCCCGGCAACTCACACCGGACAACTCACCACCGGGCAACTCACACCGGGAAGCGCACGGCGGCTGCGACCGCACCGCCTCCGGGCACGTCTTCGGCGCGCAGCGCGTACACCTTGGCCTTGGAGGCGAGCGAGCGCCGGATGATCTCGTCGACCACACCGTAGTTTCCGGGCTCGTCGTCGTCAGCGAGCGTGATCGCGCCACTCTCGTCGTCGATCGTGCCGGGAACACGTCGGTCGATGTCGAAGATCAGCGTCTCGACAGCACCGAACGTCGCGGCGCGCGCGATGTCGCTCAGGTCGGCAAGGGCCGTGCCGGCGGCGATCCTGCTGCCGAACTCGTCTTGCAGCTTAGCGACCTTCGAGGCGTACACGGTGTCGAGCACGTGACGTGCCGCAGCGGCCAGCTCCTCCTCCGACTTCTCCTCCGGACTGCCGGAGATGACCTCGTCGACGAGGTGCTGATACGTGTTCACCGCGGGATAGATGCCGAGGAGCGGTTCCGACGCAGCAAGGATGAGCGGCTCCGTCGAACTGGCGAGAAGCGGCCGCAGCGCGCGGTCGACGGCCTGCGCGTATTCGCGCATCCGCACCTTCTGGCCTTCTTCGCCCACATGACGGATGTCTCCGTTGCGGCTGGGCGGCGCGATCGGGCCGACGGCGTCGCTCACGTTCTCCGGAAGGTTCGGTACATCCACGACGGTCGCGGGCTCTTCGGCCGACACCTTGATGAGCCGGGACGATTTTCCGGCGAGCGCGATGATGTAAGCCGACTGCGGAAAGGTCACGGCACGGAAGAGCGGCTTGACGTAGAACCTGTCGGCGATGTCGCACGACGACGTCAAGCGGTTCGGCAGACGGAACGTCTCGCTGAACTCGCCGTTCAGGAACACCGCGAGCGAACGCGACTGGTAGCGCCAGAGATCGCGGTCGTCGAGGATGATCTCGCCCTCCGCGCGGATGCTGGCGACCCGCTCTTTCGGAACGCCCTTCTCCTCCAGCTGCCGCACGGCAAGAGCCAGGTGGTTCTTGAGCTCGATCCTGGCGCGGTCGGCCTCGGGAGGCGTCGTACCGGTCGGCAGATAGATCGACACTGCTCCGGGCTCGCGCAAGGCGGAGATCCTTTCGATGTCGGCCTTGGTCGGGATGTCTTTGTATTCCATTTCGGCTCCCTCGGTCGTCGATGTCCGGTTCCGCCAGTCTTCCGCCGGGGGCATCCGTTGACAACCCCCGAAAACCCGCCTACCGTCCCCTAAACCGGTTTAGAACGAGGGAGCGCAACGATGCGCGATACGAGAAAACTTCCTGTCTTCGGGCGAGTCGCGGTGGTCGCGGGAGCGGTTCTGCTGACCGTCACGGGCGCACAGCTGCCGGCTGCGGCGAGCGCCGGATCCACCGCTGCGGACACCGTGTCGGCGTCCGCATCCGCAGCGCCTGCGAAGCTCACGAACCTGGCGCACCTCGACTTCCTCCTCGACGACGTTCCCCTCCTGCCCGGTGTGCCCGGGCACACGACCTACGACCAGGCCGACCGACCGGTCGCCCGCGCTCCGTGGGTCTACGCCGATCGCCAGAGCGACGGCAGCTTCAAGCGGGTCGGCGGTGGCGCGATCACGAACGCCGCACAGGGCTGGTATGCCCAGGGCGCGTTCGACGCCGACGACATCTCCCGGGCAGCGGTCGTGTATCTCCGCGACTGGGCCCAGAACGGCACCGCCACGAGCAAGCAGACGGCGTACGACCTGCTGCGCTCGCTCACCTACCTTCAGACGAGCACCGGCGCGAACGCCGGCAACGTCGTGCTCTGGCAGCAGTCCGACGGCACGCTGAACCCGAGCGCCATCCCCGTCGAACTCCCCGATCCGAGCGACTCGGCCGAATCGTTCTGGCTGGCCCGTACGGTGTGGGCGCTCGGGGAGGGATACGCCGGTTTCCGGAAAGCCGACCCCGCGTTCGCCGCTTTCCTGCAGCAGAGGCTCACCCTCGCCCTCGGTGCCCTCGAGCGCCAGTCGCTGGCCGAGTACGGCAAGACCGCCATCGCAAACGGCGTTCGGGTGCCGTCGTGGCTGATCTCGGGCAGCGCCAGCGCGACATCGGAGGCTGTGCTCGGCCTGAGTGCCTACGTGCGGGCGAACCCGGCGGACCGCTCTGCGGCGAAGGCGCTCTCGCAGTATGCGGAGGGCATCGCTCGCCTGTCGAGCGGCGGCGTCGGCCAGTGGCCGTTCGGCGCTCTGCTCCCCGAAGCGAACTCGCCCACCTTCTGGCATGCCTGGGGTGGGATGGAGCCGGCAGCCCTCGCAAGCGCCTCGACGGTGCTCCACCGTTCCGATCTTCAGCGCGAAGCGGCGACGGACGCCGCACAGTTCACGGCGCAGCTGCTCGCCACCGGTGGCCCCGACAACGGCTGGACACCCACCCCCGCCGACCAGACCCAGATCGCCTACGGTGTGGACTCGCGGGTGCAGGGCCTGCTCGCCACCGCCGACGCCACCAGAGCCGCAGGGCTCGCGCAGCTCGCGACGGCGCAGGCCGCCTGGTTCTTCGGCGCCAACCCAGCGGGCGTACCCGTGTACGACCCGGCGACCGGCGTGTGCGTGGACGGGATCGCCGGCGACGGCACGGTCAACCGCAACTGCGGAGCCGAGTCGGTGATCCACACGGAGCTCACGATGCTGGCGCTGGACGCGCATCCCGCCGTCGCCGCCGGCGCCGTCTCGCTCACGCGGACCACCGCGACCGACGGTCTGCGGGTCGCCGAGGCCGAGACGGGTGCGCTCAGCGGTGCCGCATCGGTCGTTACCCCGCCATCCGCCTGGACAGGCTCCGCCAACTGGTCGGGCGGTGCGTACGTGCAGACGTCGGCCGGCGCCATGATCACGATCACCGTGCCCGCACTCGCGGGTGACACCCGGGTGCTTCCGATCGCGAACCTCGGCTCCGGTGGGCGCGGCAGCACGGACTGGACGGCCTCCGCTGGTGCCCGCACAACGCGACTCGGCGCGTCCGACAATGCCGAGCGGTCGCAGCAGGGAATCGCGCCCACCCCGGTGTTCCTCCTGCCTCAGACCCTGCGCGGTACCGCGCCGGCCGGAACGACGACGCTGACCGCCCGGGCCGGGGGTTCCGCGCAGCTGGATGCCGTGCTCCTGCAACCCCTCGTCTCGCACCTCGGGCTCGCCGGTGCGGGCGCATCCCTCGACATCTACGTCAACGCGGTCGACCGGCAGAGCCGCAAGCCCTCCGCGGCCACGGGCAACGTGACCGTCACGCGCTTCGACCGCTTCGGCCGCCAGGTCGGCTCGCCTGTTCGACAGAACGGCGGATCCATCGTCGTCGAGCCCGGCGGATTCACGACGGTGGCGAGCCGATGAAGGCAGCGCGGGTCACGATCAACGACGTCGCGCGCGTCGCCGGGGTCAGCAAGGGCCTCGTCTCCCTGGCGCTCAACGACAGGCGCGGGGTCGCCTCGGAGACGAGGGACCGCATCCTCTCCGCGGCACAGGACCTCGGCTGGAACCCCAACCCCGGGGCGCGCGGACTCAGCACGCGCCGGGCCTACGCGCTCGGCCTCATCCTGCGCCGAGACCCCACCACGATCGAGGTCGACCCCTTCTTCCCTGCGTTCATCGCCGGCGTGGAGACCGTACTGTCCGAGCGGGGCCAGGTGCTCGTGCTCAGCCTCGCCCGCGACCACCGCTCCGAGGCGCGCGCCTACGAACGGCTCGCCGCCGACGGCCGGGTGGACGGGTTTCTGATCACCGACCTCCTGGCGGACGACGCGAGGATCGGGCTCATCGAGTCGCTCGGGCTGCGCGCGGTCTCGCTCGGAGCGCCGGCGACCGAGAGCCCGTTCCCGGCCGTGACACGCGACCACGACCCCGGCATCGACGCTCTCCTCGATCACCTCGTCTCCCTGGGCCACCGCGAGATCGCACACGTCGCCGGGGATGAACGGATGCTGCACGGCCGCCGGCGCCGCGAGCGCTACGAGCACGCGATGCTGCGGGCGGGCCTTGTTCCACACGTGGTGCCGTCGGACTTCTCGCCCGAGGAGGGTGCAGAGGCCACCAAACGTCTGCTCGACGGCGAGCAACCGCCCACGGCGATCGTGTACGGGAACGACCCGATGGCCGTCGCCGGCATGGGCGTCGCCCACGAGCGAGGTCTGGTGCTGCCCAGGGACCTCTCGGTCACTGGCCTCGACGGGTCCCAGATCGGCACCTACGTCTACCCCGCCCTGACCACTCTCGACAACGACCCGACCGGGTGGGGCATCGCCGCCGCGAGCGCTCTGCTCCGACTCGTCGAGGAGGGCGAGTCCGACGATGTCGCCCTCCCGCCCGCACGACTCGTCGTGCGAACGTCCACCGCCCCACCGAACCAGCAGCAGCACTGAACGAAGGAATCGAACAATGCAAAGACGCAGAATCGCGATCGGCATCGTCACCGCGGCCGCCATCGCCGGCACCATCGCCGGTTGCGGCAGCAGCGGGGGCAACGCATCGGACGCCATGAAGGCGCACGGCCCCATCACCATCTGGTATTCGAACAACGCCCAGGAGGTGCAGTGGGGCAAGGCGATGGTCTCGTCGTGGAACTCCGCGCATCCGAAGGAGAAGATCAAGGCCCAGGAGGTGCCTGCGGGCAAGAGCACGGAGGAGGTGCTGGGAGCCGCCATCACCGCGGGGACCACGCCTTGCCTCGTGTTCAACAACCTTCCCGCTGTCACCGGCCAGTTCCAGAAACAGGGCGGCCTGGTCGACCTGTCGAAGTTCAGCGACGCGAACTCCTACATCGAGACCCGTAGCGGCAGCGCGGCCGACCAGTACAAGTCGGCCGACGGCGACTATTACCAGATGCCGTGGAAGCAGAACCCGGTGATGATCTTCTACAACAAGGAACTGTTCGCTAAAGCGGGACTGAGCGCAGACTCCCCCGACCTCTCGACCTACGACAAGTTCATCGCTGCAGCGAAGCAGATCAAGTCGAGCGGCGCTGCGCCGTACGCGATCTACCCGGCCCCGACGAGCGAGTTCTTTCAGCCGAACTTCGACTATCTGCCGCTGCTGGCGGCTCAGACCGGCGGCAAGGGCATGATCGAAGACGGCAAGGCCACCATCGCCGGCAAGGACGGCCTCGAGGTCGCCAACTTCTGGCGCACGATCTACAGTGACGGCCTCGCCGGCAACGAGCAGTACCAGGGCGACGCCTTCGCCGACGGCAAGGCCGCCATGGCGATCGTCGGGCCGTGGGCCATCGCGTACTACGGCGACAAGGTGAAATGGGGCTCCGTTCCTGTTCCCACGAAGGACGGTGTGGCAGCCGACAAGACGTACACCTTCCCGGATGCGAAGAACGTCGGCATGTACACGTCGTGCAAGAACCAGGGCACGGCCTGGGATGTGCTGAAGTTCGCGACCAGCAAGGACCAGGACAACAAGCTCCTCACCGTGACCGGTCAGATGCCCATCCGCGACGACCTCGCCACGGTGTACGCCGACTACTTCGCCGCGCACCCGGACTACAAGGAGTTCGGCTCGCAGTCGGCTCGCACGGTCGACGACCCGTCCGGCCCCAACACGGTGGCGCAGCTGCAGGCGCTCCGCAACGCGTACACGAAATCGGTGATCTCCGGCTCGGGAAGCGTCGAAGACGCGTTCAAGGCTGCGGCCGAGAAGATCGACAAGCTGCAGGCGCAGAAGTAGCCATGTCGACCATCCGCACCACCTCCGGCGGCGGAGGCGCATCCACCCCCGCCGCCGGGCGCCCTCCGAAGGAGCGACGGCGCGCGAACCAGGCGTCCAAGCCCCTGATTCAGCGGATCTTCGGACGCAACCCGATGGGTTGGCTGTTCAGCGCTCCGTACCTGATCTTCGTGCTGGTGATCTTCGCCTACCCGCTGCTGTTCGCAATCTACATGTCGTTCTTCGACTACTTCTTCGCGGCTCCCGGGGCCGTCGTCGACCGTCCGTTCGTCGGGCTCGACAACTATCTGAACGCGTTCACCGACCCGGCCGTTTTGCAGTCGTTCGGCAATGTCGGCATCTTCCTGATCATCAACGTGCCACTGACGGTCGTGCTCAGCATCGTTCTCGCCAGCGGCCTCAACAGCATCAAACGCTTCCGCACCTTTCTGCGCGTGAGCTACTACGTCCCGTACGTGACCGCCAGCGTGGCGATCATCGGCGTGTGGCTGTTCCTGTTCAACCAGGACGGGCTCGTCAACCAGATCCTGGGGCCGCTCGCGCCGAACCCGAGCTGGTTCGTCAACCCGACGCTCGCGATGCCGATGATCGCGATCTACGTCACGTGGAAGCAGCTCGGGTTCTACATCCTGCTGTACCTCGCAGCACTGCAGAACGTTCCGACCGAGCTCTACGAGTCGGCCTCCACCGACGGCGCCGGCCGGGTGCGGCAGTTCTTCTCGGTGACCGTTCCCGGTGTTCGACCCGCGACCGTGCTCGTGCTGCTGCTGTCGACCATCGTCGGCGCGAACCTCTTCACGGAGCCGTACCTGCTCACCGGCGGCGGCGGTCCGAACGGAGCGTCGACCTCCCCTGTGCTCCTCATCTATCAGCAGGGCATCCAGCAGGGCCACCCCGGGTTCGCCGCCGCGATCGGCATCGTGCTCGTCGTGGTCGTGCTCATCATCGCCTACTTGCAGAACCGATTCGCGGGAGACCGAGACTCATGACCACCACTGTCATTCCAGGATCCACCGGCGATGCCGCCGCACCGCGGGAGCCGTCCCGTCGGCGGCGCCCGAAGGCCGACCTGTCGTCGCCGAGGTCGCTCAGCCGCGGCCAGGCGGTGGTGCAGGGGATCGTGCTCACCATCGGTGCGCTCGCGTTCCTCTTCCCCTTCTACTACATGCTGGTCGCGTCGTTTCAGGCCACCCCGAACCCGACGGTCGCCGGCGCTTTCCCGAACCCGAGCAACCTGACCTTCAACAACTACGTGAACATCAACGACCGGATCAACCTGTGGAGCGGTCTGGCGAGTTCGGGGATCTTCACGGCAGGCGTCATCGTGTGCACCGTGGTGTTCGGCCTGCTCGCCGGGTACGCGCTGTCGATCCTTCAGTGGCGGGGCCGGGGAGTCACGTTCGCGCTGGCGCTGCTGGTGCAGGTCATCCCGTTTCAGCTGCTGATGATTCCGCTCTACGTGCTGATCGCCCGCAACTACGGTCTCGCCGACAACTATCTCGGCATGATCCTGCCGTTCGCCATCAACTCGACGGCGGTGCTGATCTTCCGGCAGTACTTCCTGCAGATACCGAAAGAGCTCTTCGACGCCGCCAGGATCGACGGCGCCGGTGAGTTCGCCATCATGCGGCGGATCGCCCTGCCTCTCGTGCGTCCCGCGCTCGTGACGGTGCTGCTGCTGACCTTCATCGGACCGTGGAACGAGTTCCTCTGGCCCTTCCTCATCACGAAAGAGGCCTCGATGCAGCCGCTGGCGGTGTCACTCGCGAACTACATCAGCACCGTCGCCGCCTCCACGACGAACCCGTACGGGGCCATCCTCGCCGGCGCCGTCGTGCTCGCGGCTCCCGTGGTCGTGCTGTTCATCGTCTTCCAGCGCTACTTCACCTCCACCGACATCGGCTCGGGGGTGAAGGGATGAGCGCGGTGGCGCCCGAGGGAGTCTCGCCGGACAGAGCGCCGGTCGACGCCGCCGCCCTGCGCGCGGCGTATGCCGAGGCCATGCAGCACACCAATGCGCTGACCGACGTCATCTCGACCGACCAGTTCTCGGCCGAGTACCCCGAACGCCCCGACTGGGCGATCGGACCGTTCGCCCGCGACGAGACGCTCACCTTCCGGCTCGACCGCCAGTGGAACGACCCGACCGGAATCGGCTGGAGAAGCGACTCGATCTTCAACCCGACCCTGATCGAGCGGGAAGACGAGCTGCACATGTTCTATCGGGCCTCTCCGCGCAAGGAGTCGACGTCGAGCAGGATCGGCCACGCGGTGCGGCGGGACGGAGAGTGGACGGACTCCCCCGCGAATCCGATCGTGTACCCCACGCTCGCCAACGAGACCCTCGGCTGCGAAGACCCGAAGATCTACGCCGTCGACGGCAGATATGTGCTGTTCTACAACGCGATCTGGCGCACCGACACCGGCGAGGTCGCGTGCGACATCATGCTGGCGGTCTCTGACGATCTGGCGCACTGGGACAAGCGCGGCCTCGCCGTGCCCTACGAGGTGTCGCAACTCTGGGCGAAGGGAGCCGTCGTGCCCCGGGATGCCGCCGGAAACGCCGTGCGCATCGGTGGCGACTACCTGATGTTCCTGTCGGAGGGCTGCGGAGGGCGGCCGATGGTCGGCCGGTCTGACGACCTGGTCTCCTGGCGCTTCGAGGAGCACCCGTACCTCGACCTGTCGGCGCTCGGCGGCTCGTTGCACGAGGTCGCCTGCGCCGTCGCCGACGGCCCCGACCTCGTTCTCGATTTCTTCTACGCCGACCGGAACGGCGACTTCGCAGCGGCCCAAGCCCTCTACTCGCCCGACGACCCGTTCCACCAGCTCGACGTCCACCGCGGCGGCTCCCTGGCCTGGGGCGGCCTGCAGAAGCTTGGGGACGAGTGGGCTTTCGCCCAGGGCTGGGACGCCCCGGCCTCCTCCCGCGAGATGTACTTCTACCGTTCCACCGGAAGGGCCACACGATGAGCACCCCCGAGCAATTCCCGTATGCCCTCGCCCGGGTCGGCGTGGTGATGACGCCCGAGCCCGGCAATCCTCTGGAGACGGAGGGCGTGCTGAATCCGGCCAGTGGTCGTGGCCCCGACGGCGAGCTCTACCTGCTGCCGCGCCTGGTCGCGAGCGGCAACGTCTCGCGTGTCGGTCTGGCGAAAGTGGATGTCGTCGACGGCGTTCCCGTCTCGGTCGCCCGCGAAGGGGTCGTGCTCGAGCCCGAGCGCGAGTGGGAGAAGGGCGCGAACAACTCGGGGGTCGAAGATCCACGGGTCACGTTCATCCCCGCTCTCGCGCTGCACGTGATGACGTACGTGGCGTTCGGTCCGCTCGGTCCGCGCACCGCCGTCGCCACCTCGAGCGATCTGCGCGAGTGGCGCCGCCTCGGGCCGGTCACCTTCGAGTACGACGACGACCTGGGCGTCGACCTCGGGCTGTACCACAACAAGGACACCGTGTTCTTTCCCGAGCCGGTGGTCGCCCCCGACGGAACGCACAGCCTCGCGGTGCTGCACCGCCCGGTGTGGGAGCTCGGCGAGGTGCGGCCCGGCGAAGGCAACCGTCCACCGGCGACGGTGCCCGAACCGCGCCCCAGCATCTGGATCGCCTTCGTGCCCCTGGATGCGGTGCGCGGCGACCTGCGCGAACTCGCGCGCTGGCGGCAGAACCGGTTTCTCGCCGGCCCCGAGTATCCGTTCGAGGAGCTGAAGATCGGTGCGGGCCCGGCTCCCCTCCGCGTGCCGGAGGGGTGGCTGCTGCTGCACCACGGGGTGACCGGCGTGATCGTGAACTCGATGGCGCAGCAGCAGAACGTCAACTACGGCGCCGGGGCGATGCTGCTCGACGCCGAAGAGCCGTGGCGGGTGCTCGACCGCACCAGCGCGCCGCTGCTCTCAGCCGAAACGGAGGACGAACGCAGCGGCATCGTGCCGAACGTGGTCTTCCCGACCGCGATCGAGGCGGTCGACGGCGAAACCTTCGTCTTCTACGGCATGGCCGACTCGAAGATCGGTGTCGCGAGGCTCGAGAGGACGGCCCTTCCCTAGCGACCGGGTTCGGCGCACAGTGGAGACATGAACATCGCCTTCCTGGGTCTCGGCCGCATGGGCCGAGAGCTCGTTCCCCACCTCATCGACGCCGGCCACCGGGTGACGGCCTGGAACCGTTCGCCCGAACCCGCCCAAGTGATCGGCCGACGCGGCGCCCACGTCGCCGCCACCGCCGGTGAGGCCGTCGGCACTGCGGAGGCCGTCGTCTCCGCTCTGTTCGGCCCCGACACCGTGCGGGAGGTCATCCTCGACGGCGACCTGCCTTTCGCCCCGCACGCGCTCTGGGTCGACGTGACGACCGTCTCCCCCGCCGACGCGACGGAGTTCGCCTCCTGGGCGGACGGAGTCGGGGTGCGCTACGTCCACTCTCCCGTGATCGGGTCACTCGCACCCGCGCGCGCCGGAAAGCTCGGCGTCCTGGTCGGCGGCGAGCTGGATGCGGCCCGCGAGGCCCGCAAGATCGTCGCCCTCTGGGCCGATCCTGACAAGCTGAGGATGCTCGGCTCTCCCGCCAAGGCCGCCACCGGCAAGCTCATCGCCAACCTGGCCCTCGCCGTCTCCGCGGAGGCGCTCATCGAATCCCTTCGTCTGGGCGAAGCCGGCGGTCTCGACCAGCGGGAGGTGCTCGACACACTCGGCATCACGACCATCGCACCGATCGCCGGGATGAAGGGCGAGACCATCGTCTCCGGCGACTTCGACGACACCCAGTTCTCGGCAGCGCTGCTCGCCAAAGACCTCGGCCTGATGCTGGCGACCGCCGAGAAGCCGCTCCCCGCCGTCGCCCTCGTGGCGGAAGCTCTCCGGCGCGCGATCGACGCCGGCGACGGCGAACGCGACTTCACGGTGATCGCGCGCGACTGAGCGACGGCCAGCCGGGCGCGAGCTACACCGCGACGGGCTGCCCCGTGGCCGCCGAGGCCTGCGCCGCCGCGACGATCTGCAGTGTGCGCACGCCCACGTCCCCGCCCGGCACGGCGGGGCGTCCCTCGCGGACAGCGTGCAGAAACTCGCCCAGCATCGCCGCGTCGAGGTCGTCGCCCGTGCCCGTCCAGACGGGACCGCCGAGGTCGTAGCCGCTGACGTGCTGCGCGAACGGCGCGACCGTGATCGTGCCGCGCGTCCCCGTGATCTGCAGGGTGACACCACCCCAGGTGGCTGCCGAGTCGGGAACGCTCCACGAACAATCGATCGTCGCGACGACCCCCGAAGGATAGACGGCGGTGACCAGCCCACCGGTCTCGACCTGCACGCCGGAGTCCGCGTGGAGCATCCGGTTGCTGACGGCCCGCACGGTGGCAGGCAGCTCTCCGAGCAGTTCGTCGAGCAGGTCGGCGCAGTGCACCACGTGGTCGACGAGCGCACCGCCGCCCGAGAGCGCAGGGTCGGTGAACCAGGCCCTGTCCGCCAGCGGGATCTTCCCGTTGTTCGTGCCCTTCACCCCGACGACGGTGCCGAGCTGGCCGGAGCGCACGCGCGCGACGGCATCCCGGAACGAGGATGCGAAGCGCACCGGGTATGCGGTCATCAGCGTGACGCCGGCACGCTCGGCCGCCGCCACCATCGCTCGCGCGTCGTCGACGGTCGTCGCCAGCGGCTTCTCGCACAGGATGTGAGCCCCCGCCGCCGCCGCTTGCTCGACGAGCGAGCGGTGCCGAGCGTTCTCGGCCGTGACGATCACCGCGTCGGGCCCCCAAGCCAGCGCCTCCTCATAGCTGTGAACGTACGGCACACCGAGCATGCCGGCGAGGTCGGCGCCGCGGGGCGAGTCGTCGGGCGCGCTCGCGCCGTCGGGGTCCGTGATCACCAGCTCGATGTCGTCGCGCCCCGCGAGCAGTCGGCTGTATCCGATCGCGTGCGTGTGCGCGAACGACAGCACCGCCACTTTCAGCTTGCGACGATCGGCCACGGCCACTTCCTCTTCTCGGTTCATGCGCTCACCCGCGCGCTCTCGGTCGTGCTCTCGGTCGTGCTCTCGAATGTGCTCTCGGTCGCGATCGTGGCGTCCAGCGCGACCTCCACCGCCAAGCCGGTGCGGATCGACCGGGCGGCGGCCTCGGCGAGCGCGACGGCTCGGATGCCGTCGGCCGCGGAAACGCGCGGCTCCGGGCCACCGAGTGCGGCAGCGGCGAGCTCACGCAGCTGCGTCGTGTACGGGCTCTCCGCGTGCGCGGGCGGCGGCAGGTAGCCGTCGGTCTCTTGGGCCGACGGCACATCCATCGTCACGGGAACGTCGACGCCCGAGTCGATGGCGAGGACTCCTTTCGTTCCCGCAATGTCGGCGCTCGTGCGGAAGGTCGTCCCGCGCGCACCCCACGTGCCCTGCACATGACTGATCGCGCCCGAGCGGTGCGTCAGCACGACGTGTGCGGTCACGACCTCCGGCACGATGCCCGCGACGCTCGGCGGACTCTGCACCGCGTAGACCTGGCTCACCTCCCCGGCCAGCCAGAGCGCCTGGTCGAGGTCGTGGATCATCTGGTCGAGCACGATGCCGCCTCCGGCGTTCTCGTCGAAGAACCACGAGCCGGCGCGGGGCGCCTCGCCACCTCGCACGAACCGCAGCACGGCGGGCTCGCCGATCCGGCCCGCATCCACCTCGGCCTTGATCGCCGCGTACTCGGGGAAGAACCGCACAACGTGGGCCGGGAACACGCGCAGCCCGGCGGCCTCAGCGGCGGCGGCGATCTCCCGCGCCTCTGCCGACGTCGCAGCGAGCGGCTTCTCGCAGATCACCGGCCTGCCCGCGGCGATCGCTGCCAGCGCGAGGTCACGGTGGGAACGGCTCGACGTGACGATGTCCACGATGTCCGCTCGGGCGAGCAAAGACTCCAGGTCAGGCGCGACGCCGAACCCGTACCGCTCGGCGAGGGCCTTGGCGCCGTCGTGCGAATACACGGTCACCTCCGCGCCGAGTTCGCGCCAGCCGGCAGCATGGACGTGCGAGATACCGCCGGCGCCGATCAGGCCGACTCGAAGAGTGTTCACAGAACTTCTTTCTACTTCATACCCGAGAATGCGATGCCGTCGATGACGCGCTTCTGCATGATCAGGAACAGGATGAGCACGGGCGCCATCGCGAGGAGGCTGGCCGCGAGCAGCAGCGGATAGTCCGGAATGGACCGCTGACTTGTGAGCGTGGCGATGCCGGCCGACAGCGGCATCTGGGTGGAGTCGGTCGCCACGATGAGCGGCCAGAGCAGGTCGTTCCACGACGCGAGCACCGTGATGATCGCGAGCGCGGACAGGCCCGGCTTCGCCAAGGGCAGCATCACCTTCCAGAAGGTCTGGAAGTGATTCGCGCCGTCGAGGCGTGCTGCCTCCGCCAGCTCGTCCGGCAGCCCGAGGAAGAACTGCCGCATCAGGAAGGTGCCGAACGCGCTGAAGATGCCGGGCGCCGCGATACCGGCGATGGTGTTCAGCCAGCCGAGCCCCTGCACGATCTGGTACTGCGGAAGCAGGTAGACCTGCGGCGGCACCATCAGGATGGCGAGCACGAGCCCGAAGATCGTGCGCTTGAACGGAAAGTCCATCCGGGCGAACGCGTAGCCCGCCATCGAGCAGAGCAGCAGTTGCCCGACCGTGCGGATGATCGTCACGGCCACCGAGACCCAGAGCTGGTTCAGAAACGGCAACTGGTCGAACACGTGCGCGAAGTTCTCCCAGTGCAGCGTTCCCGGCCAGACGGTCGGCGGCACCGAGGTCACCTGCGCGTTCGTGGAGAGGGACATCAGGATCTGCCACACGAACGGGAAGATCATGAACACGGATGCGACGATCAGCACCACGTGCGTGGCGCCGGTGCCGATCCAGGCGCGCGATCCCTTGGCACGCATCCCGGCGCCGCGGATGTCGACGGCACTAGACATAGTTGACCCACCTCTTCTGCATGCGGAACTGAAGAATCGTGAACACGCCCACAAGCAGCAGGATCGCCACTCCGACAGCGGCCGCGTAGCCGTTGTCGCCCGTCTGCTGGTGCTGGAAGAACAGGTACACCATCGACTGCGTGTTGTTGATCGCCGGGTTCTGCGTGCCCATCAGCGCGTACAGCAGGTCGAACAGCTGGAACCCCGTGATGACGGTCATCACCGAGACGAAGAAGATCGACGGGCTGAGCAGCGGAACGGTGATCGCGAAGAACTGCCGCAGCCGGCTCGCGCCGTCGAGCGACGACGCCTCGTACATCTCCGGCGGGATGCCCTTCATGCCGGCCGAGAGCACGATCAGGTTGAACCCGACCGAGATCCACATCCCGACGATTCCGACGGCGATCAGCGCCACCCATTCGGTCGAGAGCCAGTTGGGCCCCTTGATGCCCACCAGCGAGAGCACGTAGTTGAGCATCCCGAAGTCGCCGTTGAAGATGATGCGCCACACCATCGAGACGGCGGCCGGCATGGCCACATACGGGAGGAAGAACGCCGTGCGATACAGGGCGGCGAACCTCAGGCCCGGCCGGTTGATCAGACTCGCGAAGATGACGGCGAGCGGGATGCCGACGAGCAGGAAGCCGACGTAGATGAGCGTGTTGAGGATGGACCGCCAGAACATCGGGTCCGACAGCATCGTCTCGTAGTTGGTGAGGCCGCTCCAGGTCGCGCCGCCGAACACGCCCCACGTCGTGAAGCTGAAGTAGGCGTTGCGGATGATCGGCCAGATGTAGAACACGACCACGCCGAACAGGAGCGGCAGCACGAACAGCGCCGCCCACAGCCATTCCTTCTTCTTGGCGCGCGACACACCGCGCGACGGACCGCGGTTTCGGCCGCGTGCCGCCCTGGCGGGTGCCGCCGTCGTGGCGACGGCACCCGCTTCATCCGTGATCGTCGAGGTGGACATCATTCTTTCGCGAGGGCCGCGTTCATCTTGTCGGCGAGCTCTTTGGCGACGTCGGCCACCGGCCGCTTGCCGTCGAAGGCGTCGGGGAGCAGGTCGGACTCGAGCTTGTTCCAGGCAGCCGTGTTCTTCGAGATCGGGTAGGGGAACGACGAGTCGTTCGCCTCGGTCAGGAAGATGTTCAGATCCCACGGAGCCGTCTTCACGAAGGCCTCCTGGGTGTCGTTGAACGCGGGGTTCGCCGCGCCGAGTTCGGCCTGGATCTCTGCCGCCTTCTTGCCTGCGAGGTAGTTCTGGAACGCGACGGCTGCCGCCTTGTTCTTCGACTCCTTGGACACGACGTTGGCGAGGCCGTGGATGACGGTCGCGCTGCGCTCACCCTTGGGCAGCGGCACGAGCGCGATCGAGTCCTTGATCGGCGAGCCGAGCAGCTCCGCGTTCGACCAGGTGCCCGACCAGAACATGGCCGATTTGCCGTTGATGAACCACTGGTCCTGGGGCGTGTCCGACAGCTGCGAGAGCGACGGGGACGAGCCGTCGGCCACGAGGTCGCGCACGAACTGCAGCCCCTTGATCGTCTTCGGATCGTCGTAGCCCGACGTCTTGCCGTCTTTCGAGATGACCGAGCCGCCGGCCTGCAGGATGGTGTTGTAGTAGACCTCCTGGCCGCCCGCCAGCCCGCTGGCCACGCCGTAGATGCCGTCGCCCTTCAGCTTGTCGGAGATCTCTTTGGCCTTCTGATGGAACTCGTCCCACGTCCAGTCGGCGGTGGGATACGCGACGCCCGCCTTGTCGAAGATCGCCTTGTTGTAATAGACCGCGATCGTGTCGAAGTCCTTCGGGGTGCCGTACTGCTTGCCGTCGTAGCTGTAGAGCTCGTTCAGGGCGGCCGGGTAGTTCGAGGGGTCGACGGCCGAGCTCACCGGCTCCAGCATCCCGTTGGAGGCGTAGAGCTGGAAGTTCGGGCCGTTCATCCAGAACACGTCGGGCAGCGTCTTCGACGAGCCCTGGGTCTGCAGCTTGGTGAAGAAGTTCTGGTACGGCGTGATCTGCTCGGTCACCTTGATCTTCGGGTACTCCTTGTTGAAGTCCTTGATCAGGGCATCCATCGCCGGCTTCTGGTTGGAGTCCCAGAACGCGTACGAGATGCTGGCCGAGAGATTAGGATCGGCAGTGGCATCGGAGCCGCTCCCAGTTGTCGATGAGCAGCCGGCTAACAGGGCAGCGGCAGCAACCGCGGCTCCAGCGGCGAGCAGAGCTTTTCGCATTGGATCTCCTTGTGATCGAGGGGTGTTCTGGTGCTGCCCGGGCCGGCGACTTGCTCTCGCCGGCCCGGGACGTTTCTGGGGATGCGCGGGCGCCGCGGCTACAGCAGCCGCGCCACATGCTCGGCGACGGGTGGAACGGATCTCGGCCGGGCGCCGTCTCTCAGCGATTCCGTCGCGGCGACCGCTGTCGCCACCGCGTTCCGCGCCGCGATCGGCGAGGTCTCGGTCGCTGCTCCGTCACGCACGAAGTCGACGAACTCCGCGACGGTGAGTGCGTCGGCGTCGCCGTGCCCGCCGGAGTCCCCGTGCACGCGGTATTCGACGTCTCCCCGGGGCTCGTAGTCGGTGCGGCGGTTCCACACCCGCACGACACCGCCTTCGGAGTCTCCGAAGTTCTCCAGCCGCCCCTCCGTACCGATGACGGTGTAGTTGCGCCAGTAGTCCGGCGTGAAGTGGCACTGCTGGTACGAGGCGAGAACACCGTTGTCGAGTCGCATGGTGATCATCGAGATGTCCTCGACGTCGATCACCGGGTTCAGCTCGGTCTGGCTGAGCGGCGGCCAGTTGTCGTGCGAGAACCAGTCCGGCATCGTGCGGTCGGAATTGTCGCGGCGGTCGTCGATGCCGCCGTACACGGCGAGGTCGCCCATCCCGGTGACCTGGGTCGTGTACCCACCGGCCAGCCAGTGGATGATGTCGATGTCGTGCGCACCCTTCTGCAGCAGCAGGCCGTTCGCCTTCGCGCGCTCCGCGTGCCAGTCCTTGAAGTAGTAGTCGCCGCCGTTTCCGACGAAGTGCCGGCACCAGACCGCCTTGACCTCGCCGATGTCGCCGCGGCGGATGATGTCGCGCATGATGCGCACGACCTCCATGTGCCGCATGTTGTGACCCACGTAGAGCTTGGTGCCGCTCTCGGCGGCGGCCTGGAGGATGGCGTCGGCGTCGGCGAGGGCGATCGCCAGCGGCTTCTCGAGATACACGGCGATTCCGGCGCGCAGCAGGTCGATCGCGATCTCGGCGTGCGTGTGATCCGGGGAGGTCACGAACGCCGCATCCACCATTTGGTCGCTCGCGATCAGCTCACGGTGGCCCCGGAAGAGCCGTACACCGTCGCCGTAGGATGCGCGGGCGCGTTCCAGCGCCGCCTCACTCGGATCGGCGACGGCGACGATCGCCCCCGCGCCGCTCGTGACGGCGTTCTGGGCGATGTACGACCGCGCGCCCACTCCGATGACGGCGAGCTTCAGCGGCGTGCGCTGGATGGTGGTCATGACGGGAAGACCCTTTCTGCGAGCGTCCGCACGCTCGCGATGTCGATGTGCGGTTCGGTGATGTCCGCGACGCCGTAGACACGCTCGGCGCACTCGGCGAAGGCCAGGGCCAGCGCGCCGAGCACCACGGACTCCGCCCCCAGTTCCGACTCGATGATCGGCGGCCTGATCGGCAGCGGGATGGCACCCCAGACGGCACGGCGCAACGGCTCGAGCAAGGCGTCGCCCGCCCGGGACAAACCGCCACCGACCACGACCACGTCGGGATCGATGGCCATGGCCACGGTCGCGATCCCGGTGGCGAGACCGCCGACGAACCGCTCGATCTCGGCGATCGAATCGGCGTCGCCCTCGATCGCCCGGCGGAAGACCTCCTCGCCGCTGTCGGCCGTGCTCCACGTGAGCTGTCCGCGAGCGTTGACCTGCTTGGAGAAGACGATGTCGCCGACCTCGCCTGCGGCACTGTGGCTTCCCCGGCGCAGGCGGCCGCCGATGATGAGCCCCATCGAGATGCGGTGGCCGGCGAAGAAGTACACGACGTCGTCGCGCATCCGGGCGGCGCCCATCCTGTGCTCCGCGAGCGCTGCGAGCCGCATGTCGTTCTCGACCATCACGTCGCAGCCGAACCGGGTGCGGAGGTGGCCGGCGACATCCACTCCCTCCCAGTCGGGAAAGTTGCGCGACACGAGCAGCCGCCCGTTCTCGCCGACGAGGCCCGAAACCGCGACCGTCATGAACAGGAGCTTGCGACGATCGACTCCACTGCCGTCGAGGCAGCGATCGATCGCCTCCTCGACCGCTTGCATCCTGCCGGGCCCGGCGAAGCTGTCGTCCACGGCCTCGTCGGCCCAGGCCACGACCGCGCCCGCCAGATCGGCGACGGCCACCCGGATGCGGTGGATTCCGACATCGACGCCGATCGCGTAACCCGATCCCCCGGCGAACTCGTAGAGGCGGGCCGGCCGGCCGGCACCCCGGCCGCCGAGGGTGTGCTCGGCGACCTCGCGGACGATGCCGCGCTCGCCCATCTGCGAGAGCGCCGCTTCGACGGTCGGACGCGAGAGTCCGGTGCGGGTCGCGACCTGTGCCACCGTGGCCCGGCCGCCGTCCCGCAACGCCACTGCGCACCGCGCGGCGTTGCCGGCCCTCAGGCGTGAAGCCTCGGGCTCCTGGGTGCGTTCGACGACCATCCGGTTCAGCTCCATCACTGCCTGGCGAACGCTCCCGCTATTTCGAAAGAGCGTTGCGTAATTGATTTCGGTCAGTAAAGCATGGCTGCGAATCAGCGGTCAAGACATTTCGAATAGAACTCAAGGCGGTTGCGTAAATGTGCAGAATCCTGCTCGCAACGATCACTCTGGACTCCCGTTGTTGCGGTCACGTTTCCAGTTCGTTGCGCAATGAGGCGCGCGTTTCAGCGCACGACCGCGCCGCCCGGTAGCGTTCCAGCCGTGACGTCGACGATCGAGAACCTGTCAACCGAGACCCGCACCTACCGGCCCGATGCAGCCTTCGCCGACCAAGCGAACCTGGGGGCCGACGCCTGGGAGCTCGCGGCCGACCCGGTGCCCTTCTGGGAGGCGCAGGCCGACCGTCTCGACTGGCGCACCCGGTGGGAGATCGCGCACACGTGGGAGCCCGCCGTCGACACCGGCGAGCGCGACGCGAACGGTGAGACCGTCCTCAGCGTTCCGAAGGCGACCTGGTTCGCCGGCGGCACGCTGAACGCCGCCGTGAATTGCGTCGACCGCCATGTGGACGCCGGCAACGGCGACCGGGTCGCCATCCACTTCGAGGGTGAGCCTGGAGACCGTGAGACGATCACGTACGCCGACTTGCAGAGACGCGTCGCTCAGGCGGCGAACGCCCTCGAAGAGCTCGGCATCGGCGAAGGCGACCGAGTCGTCGTGTACCTGCCGGTCATCCCTGAGACGATCGTGATCACTCTCGCGATCGCCAGGCTCGGCGCCATCCACTCCCTCGTGTTCGGCGGCTTCTCGGCCGAGGCGCTGCGGTTCCGGGTGGAAGACACCGGCGCCAAGCTCCTCGTCACCTCCGACGGGCAATTCCGCCGCGGGCGCGCCGTCGCCGTCAAGGAGGCCGCAGACGCCGCCGTCTCCGGAACGAACGCCATCGAGCACGTGCTCGTCGTGCGCCGCACGGGCGACCTCACACCGGACATCCCCTGGACCCCGGGGCGCGACGTCTGGTGGCACGAGACGGTCGACGTCGCCGCCGACGTGCACTCGCCCCGGTTCTTCGACGCCGAGACGCCCCTGTTCATCATCTACACGTCGGGCACCACCGGCAGGCCGAAGGGCGTCGTGCACACCACCGGCGGATACCTCACCCAGGCGTCCTGGAGCCACTGGGCGCTGTTCGACGCCAAAGACGCAGACGTCTACTGGTGCACCGCCGATCTCGCCTGGGTCACGGCGCACACTTATGTGCTCTACGGTCCGTTCTCCAACGGCGCGACCTCGGTGATCTACGAGGGAACGCCGAACACGCCGCATCCCGGCCGCCATTTCGAGGTCATCGAACGCTACGGGGTCACCACGTACTACACGGCGCCGACGCTCATCCGCACACTCATGACCTGGTTTCCGGATGGCGTTCCCAGCCGCTGGGATCTGACCAGCATCCGTCTGCTCGGCACCGTCGGCGAGGCGATCAACCCCGAGGCCTGGGTGTGGTTCCGCGACAACATCGGCGCCTCGACGGCTCCGATCGTCGACACCTGGTGGCAGTCGGAGAGCGGCTCGGCCATCGTCGCTCCCCTGCCCGGCGTCTCGACGCTCAAGCCGGGATCGGCGACCCGGGCCGTGCCGGGCGTGACCGTGCGGATCGTCGACGAGGCCGGCGACCAGGTGCCGAACGGCGCCGGCGGCTACATCGTGATCGACGGAACCTGGCCGTCGATGGCCCGAACCGTCTGGGGCGATCCGCAGCGCTACCTCGACTCGTACTGGCGGCGCTACGCCGACCGCGGCTACTTCCTCGCCGGCGACGGCGCCAAGTACGACGCCGACGGCGACATCTGGCTGCTCGGCCGCATCGACGACGTCATCAACGTCTCCGGCCACCGCCTCTCGACGATCGAGATCGAGTCCGCCCTCGTGTCGCATCCGAGCGTGGGCGAGGCCGGGGTCGTCGGGGTTGCGGATGCGACCACCGGTCAGGCGATCGCGGCATTCGTCATCGCGGGTCGGCCGCTCGACGCCGCGGAGCACGACCGGCTCCGAGCGGACCTGCGACAGCACGTGAGCCACGAGATCGGCCCGATAGCCAAACCGCGCGACATCGTCATCGTGCCCGACCTCCCCAAGACGCGCTCCGGCAAGATCATGCGCCGCCTCCTGGTCGACCTCTTCGAGGGCCGGCCGCTCGGCGACACGACCTCGCTGCAGGACGACTCGGTGCCCGAGCAGATCGCGGACCTGCTGCGAGGGGTCAGGGCAGGTTGATCAGAGCGTCGTGATCAGGCCGCCGTCGATGGTGACCGTCGCGCCGGTGATGTTCCCGCCGCGTTCGCCGGCCAGCCACAGCACCACGTCGGCGACCTCCTCAGCGCGAGTGAACCTGCCGGTCGCGGCCCCGGCCGCCGCTCCGCGCGCCACATCCTCCGGGCGCTGACCTGTCGCTTTCGCCACGGTCTCGGCGACACCGCCGGCGCCGAGCCACAGCGCCGTCTCCACCGGGCCGGGGCACACGCTGTTGACCCGGATGCCCTGGGGCGAGAACTCTTTCGAGAGCGATTTCGCGAAGTTGGTGAGTGCAGCCTTGGCGGCGCTGTAGTCGATCACATCGGGATCGGGAAGGAACGCGTTCACCGAGCTCACGTTCACGATCGTGCCATGACCGGCGGCGAGCATGACCGGAAGGGCCGCGCGCGTGGTGCGCACCGCCGCCAGCAGGTTCAGGTTCAGGGATGCATCCCACTGCTCGTCGGTGACCGCGAGAAACCCGCCGACCCGCGTCTTGGCGAGCCCGACATTGTTCACCAGGAGGTCGATCCTCTCCCCTGCCGCCGCGATCAGCGCCTCCGGCGCCGCCGGGTCACTCAGGTCGACCGCCACGAATTCGACGGCGCCACCGTCGACCAGCTCTGCGATCTCCGCCGTGATCGTGCGCGCACCGGCGACGACGTGCGCTCCCTCTCCGACCAGGGCACGCACGACGGCGAGCCCGATCCCCTTGCTTGCCCCCGTGACGACCGCGCGCTTACCCTCTAGCCCCAGTTCCATGGGCCGAGCGTATGGCTCGCCGCGCCCCCGCGTCTACGACGAGTTCCGCCCACGTGCCTGTCACCCCGCGGGCGTGTCCACCGAGGGGTCCCGACACGCCGTTACGACACGCGGTCGGACGG